>JAGAXP010000189.1 GCA_017940955.1 Oribacterium sp. | reverse complement strand
GTTGGTGATTGATTGTTAGGCGTCGAGAACTTAACAATACAACGATTACCAATATGTCGCTACTATTTTTGATTAAAGAAAAAACGCCAGCGGAGGCTCTCTGTGTAGAATAGCCATCGCGCTAGCGATTTGGTACAATCAGTATTATAGTTATATAAGATAAAGGTCGATTCTTTCACCTTAAAACTTATACAGGATCATCCCGGAGGACAGCAGTGAATAAAGAGAAGTGGGAAATACAGAAACGCTGGGGAATCACAGCATTCCTTGTGATAGTAGGAAGTGCCGTTGTAATATTGGCCTTACACAACTTTAATTTGATAACCGACAGGTTCAACAATCTGATAGATATCTTATCGCCCATCATAACCGGTGCTGTCATGGCTTATCTTGTGAACCCTGCCTACAAGCTTATTTATAAATACACAGGGATACTTTTGGATAAAGTCATGAAGTCTGCCTCGGATCAGACTACCGAAAAAGCTCTCCTTGAAAGGCAGAAGCTTCAAGCAAAGCTCAAAAGCCTTTCCGATAAGATTTCCGATAAGATTTCCGAAAATAAGTTTACCGACAAGCTGCGGGAAGAAGTCACCGGAAAACTTGCAAAAAGCAATACCGAAGAAACTCCTGCTGAGGTTAAGAGACAGAACTTTATAGCAAGGATCAGCAGTATCTCTGCTACATTTTTCTCCGTGCTGCTTGTTTTGATAGCTGTTTTCGGACTCGTTTCAATGATCATTCCTGAGTTGATCAAGTCCCTGTCCAGCCTGTCCTACACCTTGAGATTTATCGATGACGACTATTTCTCAGAGCTGATTGAGAACTCCACTGATTCTCTGGGTATCATCACCCATATCTCCAATTTTATACAAGGCATTACAAATTCCCTGGGAATAGGCGATTCTTTGTCCGGTGAAATACAAAAAATCTTCACCTCCATGCAGCAGTTTATTCAGAATTCCCTGCTTCCTAACCTGAGAAACGTCATTACATCCCTGGGAATAGGTATATGGTCAGCGGTAACCTGGATAAAAAACTTCATCATCGGTCTCATCATCATGGCCTACCTTCTCAATACCAAGGAGTCCATGCTCATAAGCGCCCGCAGGATTCTCTTCGCCATACTTCCATCAAAGTATGTTCATATGATAATTGCTGAGCTAAAAGAAATAGACAGGATGTTCGGAGGCTTTATAGTAGGAAAGATCATCGATTCTTTCATCATCGGTATAATATGCTTTGTGGTTCTGAGCATAATGGATATGCCTTACACCATGCTGGTTTCCGTTATAGTGGGAGTCACCAATATAATCCCATTCTTCGGACCCTTCATCGGAGCCATACCTTCAATCATACTTATACTGATACAAAGTCCTATCCATGCTCTGTATTTTGCCATCTTTATCCTGATCCTTCAGCAGCTGGACGGTAATATCATCGGTCCCAGCATACTTCACGGATCCACCGGTCTCAGCAGCTTCTGGGTACTGTTCTCCATCCTTTTGTTCGGCGGCCTCTTTGGATTTGTTGGCATGATCATCGGGGTTCCCATCTGGGCCATCATCCTTCAGGGGGTAAAACGCCTCACCCAATATCTTCTGGATAAAAGGAAGGTGACGCTGGATGACCAGGGAAACCTGATAGCAGATAATATTACAAATGCAGAAAAGTAGTGTAGAGCCGGAGGCACCCTCCGGCTCTTTTTCAGTCACTTTATAAACCGGTTTTCTAAATTGCCTTGAAAGCGCTTTAAGTGTTGCAATTCCGCCATTTTTATGTATAATGATTTTGGGTTCGGAAGTCCTGTTTTGGCAGAGCTCCGGACCCATTTTTTATAACCAAAAGAGCATTGTTTTTTTTCAGGAGGCTATCAATGGATATAAGATACAGCGCAAATCAGAGAGATGTAAAAAGATACACAACAGAAGAACTCAGAAACGAATTTCTGATCACAGACCTTTACAGGCCGGACGAAGTAGTTGCAGTTTACTCCCATGTTGACCGTATGGTTACATTCGGATGTATGCCTGTACATGAAACAGTTTCTCTGGACAAAGGCATCGATTGCTGGCATAATTTTGGAACACACTATATACTTGAAAGACGTGAGATAGGTATCTTCAATATCGGAAGCGGATCCGGAAAGATCCTGGTTGACGGTACAGAATATAAGCTTGGCTACAAGGATTGCCTTTACATCACAAAGGGAGCAAAGGAAGTTCTTTTCTCCTCCGATGATGCTGAAAAGCCGGCTAAATTCTTCATGGTTTCCGCACCTGCCCATGTAAGCTATGAAACAAAGCTCATTACCATGGCAGAGGCAAATCACAGACCTTGCGGAGAGCCGGAGCTTGCAAACCAGCGTGTCATCAACCAGTTCATCCATCCCGATGTACTTAAGACAGCCCAGCTCAGCATGGGTATGACAGAACTTAAACCGGGTTCTGTATGGAACACCATGCCTGCTCATACACATGAGAGACGTATGGAGATCTATACCTATTTTGAGGTACCTGAGGATCAGGTTGTTATCCACTTCATGGGAGAGCCTCAGGAAACAAGACATCTTGTAATGCATAACTATGATGCTGTTATCTCACCTTCATGGTCCATTCATTGTGCTTCCGCAACCCATAATTATACATTTATCTGGGCTATGGGCGGAGAAAATCAGGAATTTGATGATATGGACAATATTTATACACCAGATTTGCGATAAATATAGTAGAATAGTGTGGTGGTCTGTCGTATAATGACAGACCGAAACATTATCAAAAAAGGAAACCCTGTGACAGGGTGAGGAGATTTTTATGGCAACATTACTTGAAACCTGGAGAACCCAGGCTTACGGCAACGGACTTTCAAAGGCTGACCAGGAAAGACTCTGGCAGGAGTACTTCGCACTTGAGAAGGGATTCTATGAGGAAGTACTCAAGGATCCTTCACATGTATACGAAGGAACTGTCAAAGAGCTTGCAGACCACTTCGGCATCGATGTATTCCATTTCACAGGAGTACTTGACGGAATCGACGAGTCTTTAAAGGGATATCACAATCCTATCGAAACCATGGATGAGAACACTCAGGTTAAGATTGAGATCGACCCTGAGAAGCTTTACTACAACATGGTAGAGGCAAAGGCAAGCTGGCTTTACGGACTTCCTGCATGGGATTCTATCCTTACAGAAGAGAAGCGTCATGAGCTTTACCGTAAGCAGAAGGCTTCAGGAACCATCCGCAGAGAAGGCAGGAAGATCTACCCTAACGATCAGTGCCCTTGCGGATCAGGCAAGAAGTACAAGAAGTGCCACATGCGCATAGACCAGGAAAATGAGCTCAAGGCTATGGCAGGAGCTGAACAGTAATGTCAGAAAAGATCAGGACAAACATAAGTGCCGGTGTGGAGGGTAATGCTTCCGCCGGCACTTATCAGGATAGAACCCCTGCGGATTCTTTTGAACCGCTCAAAGCCGCGGGGCTCACTCAATCAAATATCGAGGACAGTCATGATTATGTGGTAAGAGCAACTGCGGCTAATGGACTGATCCGAGCATTTGCATGTACAACCAGAGATCTGGTTGAGGAATGCAGAAAAATCCACAACACCTTCCCTATATGTACAGCAGCCATCGGAAGACTTATGAGCTCAGCGCTGATGATGGGTGTTGACTTAAAGGGCGACAGAAGCGTGCTCACACTTACCATAAAGGGCGACGGTCCCATAAAAGGCTTAACTGCCACAGCTGACAATCTGGGCAATGTAAAAGGCTTTGTTTCCAATCCCAATGTCCTTCTTCCTCCAAACAAAGCAGGACATTTGAACGTGGGAGAGGCTCTCGGAAAAGGAAAGCTCAGTGTTATTAAGGATATAGGTCTCAAGGAGCCCTACATCGGTTCTGTGGATCTCCGAACCGGAGAGATCGCAGAGGATCTTACATATTATTTTGCCGTATCCGAGCAGATACCTTCTTCAGTGGGACTCGGTGTTCTTATGAACACAAACAACACTGTAAAGCAGTCCGGCGGTTTCATCCTTCAGCTTATGCCGGATGCCACGGAAGATGTTATCTCAAAGCTGGAAGAAAAGCTTTCAAACATCAAGTCCGTAACAGCCATGCTTGATGAAGGCATGACACCGGAAGAGATGCTTCAGTTTATCCTCGGTGATATGGATCTGGAGATCAACGATCATATTCCTGTACGTTTTCATTGTAACTGTAGCAGGGAAAAAGTATCAAAGGCTCTTATATCCCTGGGAAAGAAGGAGCTTGAGGATCTGATCGCCGACAAAAAAACACAGGATGTTTTCTGTGATTACTGTGAGAAGCACTATAGTTTTTCTGTAGCCGAGCTACAGGAACTGTATGATTCAGCAAAATAACCCCTGAAGACGTATGATCCCGGATCTAACCCCGGGGACGGGGTTCATGGTCCATTTTCTAATTAATCCCGGGGACAGAGTTCGTGGCTCATTTTACGAATGAACCACCGACTCCGTCCCCGGGGTTCATATTATTTTTATTTATGTTTCACCCTTCAAAAATGTATAACCGGTTTGTATACATTTGATTGACCTTGATTTTGGTTTATGCTAATATTTATTCCGTTGCAGAAATCATTCTGCATTACTTTATGGAGGTATACACAATGAAGGGTACAGTTAAGTGGTTCAACAATCAGAAGGGTTACGGTTTCATTTCTGATGAGTCAGGCAAGGACGTTTTCGTTCACTATTCAGGTCTTACAGGTGATGGCTTCAAGTCACTTGAAGAGGGACAGAATGTTGAGTTCGACGTTCAGGATGGCGCAAAGGGACCTCAGGCAGTAAACGTAGTTAAGCTTTAATTTTTAGATTTCCACGTACCTTAATTGTAATTAATATATTATTTGCAAGAAAAGTATCAGAGAACTAAACAGAAAAGCAAAGCGGTATCCGGATGGGTACCGCTTTTACTTTGCAATAACTTAAGCGCTGCTATACGAAGTACTTATACTTGCGATTAAAATACCCTTCGCTTATAATCCCGTCTTTGACAGTTTTTTGAAGAAAAAAGTCCTGCGATCCGCTCTATGAGCGGGTTTCAGGACTTTTATAAATTTTACAGATGCACGTTACGTATCTCTGATACTTGGCTTAATGTCAAAAAGGAAGCCCGACCTCC
>JAGAXP010000188.1 GCA_017940955.1 Oribacterium sp. | reverse complement strand
CATCAGTAAACATCTTGATGAACTGTAAAGAAAACACCGTTGACAGAAAAAAGAACGCTATTCCTGTCAGTAGCATTACAAGAAAATTCACACAGATACTTCTTTCCTCAGTCTCCCTGTCATTTTTCCCAATATACTGGGTTATCATGATTCCTGCTATAGTGCCTATTGCACCGACAACAAATGAATAGATAAATCCGGGCTTCCCTGCTATCTCTACTGCAGCTATACTCTTTTTCCCAAGCTGTCCCACCATTATCTGATCTATCATGGAAAAAGACGACTGGAGCATTGACTGAAGCGCTACCGGTATCGCTATGCTTATTACCTTTTTTTCAAAAGACTCTTTCATAAAAACCCCCTTATCATTTGATTAAATGATAAGAGAAATATCCCATATTCACAATGGGTTAATCGCATAACCCTTATCACATCATTAAGGGAGTCAAACAGAACCGTCCCAATTGACCGCGAGACTTGGTGCAAAGAAGACGCAGTTTCATTAAGCTCGTTTTATTACTGGCAACGTCGCATAAGGAAATTTGCACTAAATCAGATGCTTGCTTCGACTGATCAACAGGCATTGCTGCCGGATACAACGCAATAATCGACCTCTGCGCATGAAGATTGCTATGAGATTACCTTACCATCGCTCATGAGCAGTCAGAGTCATCCTAAAGATGTTTATAATTCAACCAAAGGGACTATATCACTATTCCTTATTCTATTCAATGTACCCACATAAAACAAGGGCGTTTTCACGCCCCTGCCTACTGCTATCATAGTATTCATCTCTCCGGACTGAGATTATTCCTTTTGAGATTCGGACCTTGCTGTTCCTTCCTCTGATCTACGAATGCCTGGTTCTCTCTAAGCTTTTGTAAGAGACTTGTCCTAGCCTTTTCAGCTATCTCAGGCTTCTTGGTCTTGTCCCACCACTCCTTGAATGTTTTGAAGGCTTTTGAGACTATTTTCCCCAGTGTAGTCTTGGGATTTTCAAGTGTTGCGTATCTCATGAATTCCTTCTTCATTTCCGAATTCACTACTGAGTCCACATATTGGTCGACTTTGCTTTCTATATCCTGCTGCATTTCTTTAGCTGTATCATCCAGAGCTTCGATCTGTGTCTCTTTCTCCTGGCACTTATCTTCCAGCTTTTCATATTCTTGCTGCTTTAGCCTTAAGTAGAATTCTTTTGAGAAGTCGCTATTCCTTCCTTTTTCCTTTGGCTTTAAGGTTTCATCTCCAAAGATCTCCGGGTGGTCTTTCATCTGATGCTCTACAAAATCGTGCATTAGATCTTGTATTTTTTCTAGTCTCTCCTGATCAAACACTTTTGTTTTTGCCACCTGTTTGCTTAGTCCTCGTTTGTATCCTGTTGCTACCGGAACTCCTACTACGTGCATATGAGGTGAATCTTCATCCAAGTGTGTTACCGCCGATGCGATTTTGAATTCCGGAACTATTTCTTTTACATATTCAAGCTGTTCCCTTAACAGTGGTTTCATTGCATTCCACTGTTCTCTCGTCTTATCCGCCCAAAATTCCTTATCCCCTACTTGGAGAATTACCTCCGTAGCCACATCATTCTTTTTACTTTCGGATACATACTCCAGATAGTCATGAATCTGTCTGTCACTTCTTTTACCTTTGTTGTATTCCGCAAGTGCCTCAGAGAATTCCCTTTCATAAATCTCTTTTACATCATCGAGAATATTTACTTCACTCCCGACTTCCACTTCGATCATTTCTTCGTTATACTCTTCGCTTTGAAATAATCGGAGATTGTGCTTGCTCACCGAAACCACATCTCTTGTTTTGGTGAGCGAATGTTTCTTACATGAGATGTGAAATGTTACTGTTATCATAAACAAACTCCTTTCATAATATTTTTTTGCCGCCGGCAGGCCCCTCGGAGAGCCCCCGGATAATGATGTGTAATGTCATTATCCATAGGGGGTTACCCATAACGACACGTTATGGGGAAGCTCGCTCCGCTCGCCTGTCAAACCATTCATTCCTTGGCTAATTATTACAGGAGCGTGTCACGCTCCCGTTCAATCCATCAAGGGAAATCACCATCTAAAATCCCTGCGCATTCCCACCATATCGAGGTAGTCCTGACGAGCTTTTTCTTTCTCCTCTTCTGTTGGTGCCGTCTTGAACTTTGAATAGATTTCATGCCTTGCTAATTTTTCCATCTTGTCCTCAAGTTCTTTTTTGATCAGATCAGTATCTTCGTCGAACTCAAAGACCAGTAATCGTATCAGCCTTATAAATAATTCCTGTGATATCTGTACGTTTTTCATTCGTCCCTTTCTTCTAGTCCGCAACAATGCAGTGTCTTTATCTTTTTACAACCTTGCAATCTTAAGAGTGTAACTTCAGATACCTTACATTGTTGCGGTCTTGATTATCATTCGATTTCTTTTAATATCCAGTACCAGGTATTGTTTATTCTCCTGGCTTTTATCCCAAGTTCATTTTTTGCTATCTCCAGAGTTCTTTTTGATATATCCTCTTCTTTAGCCAGTTCTACTGCCTCGTTACTTGGGATCATATTATGGTCTTCAGCCAATTCTCTCAGAAGAGCTATCGCCTTTTCCTGCTTATTCGCTTTCGGTGCAATTCCTCCGAGAACTTCGTCTGCGGTTATTTCATAATCTCCAATCCACTCGAATCCCTTTTCTGATAATCTGAAGGCCTTTGAATGTCCAAATGCTGCTAAGTTGTTCTTTATTTGGACTATTGCCCTTAGTTCCGGTTCTCCTTCTATCCTTCCTACCAGCAGGACACTTCTTGCTACTGCGTAGAAGTCAATTGATCCCATCCCTCTATAGGCTGCCTTGTTTCCGGAAGCCTTGTTCATGTGTCCGATTAGGATGATTGCACATTTGTACTTCTCCGCCAGAGCTCCCAGCTTCTTAGTCATATCTCTTGCTTCGTTAGCTCTATTCATATCCATTCCGCCTCCGAGATATGCCTGTAGTGGATCAAGGATCAGGAGTTTTGCTCCAGTCCTTATGATTGCCTGTTCAACTCTCTCATCTACCATTGATAGCGATTTATCACTCTCATCTATCACATGGATTTTGGAGCAGTCAGCCCCGGCACCTTCAAGTCTTGGCTTTACCGTATCAGCCAGTCCGTCTTCTGCTGTCTGATATATGATGTTTATTGGTTCCTCACTCTGCAGACCTGTATCTAACGAAATTCCTTTTGATAACTTCGCTGCTGCATTTAGTACAAAAGTTGTTTTTCCATCTCCGGGATCTCCCTGAATGATGGTAAGCTTTCCATATGGTATAAACGGATACCATAGCCAGGAAACTTCTTCAGCTTCTACATCTGACATCTGGATAAGCTTTAATTCTGGTTTGCTTGTTTCCATTTAGATTCCTCCAATCTTACTTTTTTGTTGAACTTGGCCGGAACCCTTGCTATACTTTATTTAATCGAATTTACAAAAGCTCCGGCTTTTCATTTACTCTCTTGTTACCAGCAAGAGAGTTTTTTCATTTTAGACTGCTTCTGGACTAAAGTATCCAATCTCTTCCCACACCTTTCTGTCTGGACAATAGTAGTTGTATTCACTGGAATTCTCTTTCTTCATGGCATATCCAAATTTGAATATCCCCTGCTGGATTCCAATTCTTACGAACTGTGCATCCTTGTGCATTGCCTCGGCAACCTCAGTTATAGGAACATTTCTACCGGTAAATCTTGGTAGTTCTACATATAACTTTTTGTCTTCCATACTTTTCACCTCCCTTCTTTTAAAATACGAATTATCAGTTCGTATTTTGATAATACGTCTTCATAATTCATTTGTCAACAATAAATATGTATTTTAAATTCGTAATACGCTCTTGTAATTCGTGTTACTACGTGTTACAATTCACACAAGGAGGTCAGTACAATGAATAATGGATCTGATATAGGAAATAGAATTAAAGAAGCCAGAAAAGCTCAGCACCTCAGTCAAACTGAACTGGCTAACAGACTAGGTAAAACCATGCGTACAGTACAGAAATATGAAAGCGGTGAAATAGAGCCTTCAATAGGTGTACTGAATGAGATAGCAAATATTCTTAATATCTCTCCTGCTGAACTTATTGGATATCAGAAGAAGAACATCACTTTAGATACTCTCTCAGATGTCCTCTATGTTCTTAACGAACTAAATAAAAAAGCAGGGATTAACTTCAATATAGACGTAAATCGTCCACCCAAAACCGAAGAATGGAGCTGTAGCCTTAAATTCATGGGAAATGATGCAATAGCAGAAAACAACGCAGATCTCTGCCTTTTTCTGGAAAGATACGCAGATGAACGAGAAAGCCTTGAACAAGGCCTATCAAATGAAGATAGATTTAATCACTGGTTTGAAACAGAGCTGGCATACTACGCAAATGTAGCATTGCCCGATAAGAAAGGTGATTAAGGGACTATCCCCTTTTTCATAAATTACCTGAGCATCAAAGGAGGTCGATATTATTTGAAATTACCAAACGGATATGGAAGTGTTATGAAAATGTCCGGGAAACGCAGAAAGCCCTATATGGTAAGAGTAACCACCGGATGGACCATTGATCCGGAAAAAGGTACCAAAAAGCAGACGTACAATGTCATAGGATATGCTGAAACCAAGCAGGAAGGCTTGCAAATGCTATCAGATTATCATCAGAATCCATTTGATACAAAAGCAGCCAAAATGACATTCACAGACGTATATAATGCCTGGTCTGAAGCAAAGTATCCTACCATCTCTAACTCCAACGTACATGGGTATACAGCCTCATATAACGTATGTGGCACCCTTTACAACAAAACTTTTAGGGATATAAGGCTGGCAGAGCTTCAGAATGTCATTGATACCTGCGGAAAGAATTATCCTACACTCCGTAAGATCAAAGTCCTTTTCAATCAGCTTTACGATTATGCCCTTAAGAACGATATCTGTAACAAGGACTATTCCGAATTTGTAGATATCCTCAAGTATAAGGACAAGAATCCAAACAAGGTTGAGAGAGATATCTTTTCAAAAGCTGAGATTGACAGGCTATGGGAACTCAAGGATGATCCGTTCTACCAGACAGTACTGATGCTGATTTACAACGGCTGTAGAATATCTGAACTACTGGATTTGGAAAAGAAAAATGTTCATCTTGAAGAACAGTATTTCGATGTGATACTAAGTAAGACTGAAAATGGTATCAGAAAGGTTCCTATAGCAGATAAGGTTCTACCATTCTACAAAGCCTGGTATGAATCCTCTGACTGTGAGTACCTTCTTCACACAGATGACAACAAAAAATTCACCTACAGGAACTATAAAGACAGCTACTGGACACCACTAATAGAAAACCTTGGTATGGAGCACAATCCTCATGATACTAGGCACACCTGCATATCAATGCTGGCGGAAGCTCATGTGGATCCTACAATGATCAAGAAAATCGTAGGACACTCCGGAGCGATGTCTCTGACAGAGAAAGTGTACACACACCTTGATATCCAGTCTCTGGTAGAAGCAATAAATAAAATCTAAGACTTGATAATTTTGCTGTCTACCTGCTGTTTACTTGCTGTTTACGGTACAAAATTTTCTGCGTTTCACCACAACTGAATACAATTATAGATAAAAGAAAAACCCCAGAAACACTGAGTTTCTGAGGTTTGTAAATTCTTTTTGAATCTCGAAAGATTATCTCTTTGAGAACTGAGGAGCACGACGTGCGGACTTGAGACCGTACTTCTTTCTCTCTTTCATTCTCGGATCTCTTGTAAGAAGTCCTGCCTTCTTGAGAACTGGTCTGTACTCAGCATCCATCTCGCAAAGTGCTCTTGAGATACCGTGACGGATAGCACCAGCCTGACCTGTAGTACCACCACCACATACATTAACAAGGATGTCAAGCTTGCCTACGTTCTGTGTAAGAACGAGTGGCTGGTTAACGATAAGCTTCAGTGTATCAAGACCGAAGTACTCGTCAAGGCTTCTCTTGTTGATTGTGATCTTTCCTGTACCAGGCATGATATAAACTCTTGCAACAGAAGACTTTCTTCTACCTGTTCCGTAATTTCTGTTTGTTGCCATCTTGATATCCTCCCTTAGAATGTAAGCTCAACAGGCTTCTGTGCCTGGTGCTTGTGATCTGCGCCAGCGTATACGAAAAGCTTCTTATACATCTGTCTGCCTAATGGTCCGTGAGGAAGCATACCCTTTACTGCATACTCGATAACCTTCTCAGGCTTCTTAGCCTTGAGATCACGAAGAGTTGTCTCACGCATTGAACCAACATACTTTGAATGTGTGCGATAAATCTTCTGCTCAAGCTTCTTACCTGTTACGGTAATCTTGTCAGCATTAACGATGATTACGTAATCTCCGCAATCAAGGAACGGTGTGTAAGTTGGCTTGTTCTTTCCACGAAGAACCTTAGCAACCTCTGATGCAAGACGTCCAAGTGTCTTACCCTCTGCATCTACTACATACCACTTTCTGTCCAGTGCAATAGTAGAAGCTGTAGCTACGTATGAATTCATAACAACCTCCTGTTATAAGGCTACTTACTCTGGTCTCTGTCCAAAACAGAACTTCTGTCGGCCGCCGCATCGGGTTAAATGCGAGGTTTCTTCTTACATTAAGAAGAACTTCTTTCGGCGCAAGTGGTCCACTCTGAGACTGATTTCAGTATTTAATGTAGCCCGGGCCGATGCTTTCGACCCTGCTGTGAATAGTTAACTGCATATCCATAGGCACAATACACCTGTGAACAAACAGCAATGAGTATTATATTTGTAATCCCTCAGCCTGTCAATACAATTGACCTCATTTCGAATTATAAAATTACTATAAAAGGGAAACAATTCAGCCGGATCATATATAGATATTGACTCTATTTTGAAATAGTATGATCAGAGTCACATAGAATTGTTGAAATCAATGACTCACATCAGGAATGTCATGGATGGAGTCATATAGACTAGCCGAAAACATTGACTCATAAATGAATTTGCATGATTTAAGTCATTGAGACTAGCCGAAAACATTGACTTATAAATGAAATTGTATAATTTGAGTCATTTAGACTAACCAAAACTATTGACTCATAAATAAAATTGCATGATTTAAGTCATTGAGATTCGCTGAACTGTTACCTGTAATCTATTTCTCCATGATTTCTATGATTTCTGCCAATGTCTCCGGCTCTTCATCCAGCAAATCCCTGACATCATCAAGGTCACTCATATCCTTGATTCCGAAAACCTTGCAGCCTGCGTCATATCCGGCATGGATACCATTAGGAGCATCTTCCACTACGATGCACTCCTCCGGCTTAAGTCCGATTCTCTCCGCGCACTGAAGATAGATGTCCGGTGCAGGTTTTCCGTGGGTTATCATTTCCCCCGAACAGATGTAATCAAACTTTTCGGTGTAACCGGTTTTATCAAGATAATGCATAACCACCGGCTTTAGTGAAGATGAGCCCAATGCTATTCTGTAGCCTTTCTGCATTAGCCAGTCAAAAAGCTCGTCCAGACCGGGCTTCTTGGGGATATCATTATCGATAAAATACTGATCGATATATTTCTTTCTGTAGCCTCTTTCCTCCCAGTAGTCAAAGTCGGGGTTAACTTCATTGAACATCTTTCCGATGTTTTCCATGGAGGCTCCACGCATCTTGTTGATCATCTCATCTGTCATGGTATAGCCTCGTTCCTTCGATGCTACCTTCCAGAAATGGTGATATACCTTCTCAGTATCAAACATGGTGCCGTCCATGTCGAATATAAAACCCTTGATGTTGTTATATTTCATGACTTTTTCCTTCCTGAACAAATGTCAGCCTTTTCATGCTTTTAGTTTCATTAAAGGCTGACCATACATCATTTCGTATATCTTTATGAATTACACTTATTAACCTAAATGCTTTCCGAATCACTCATTTAAGGTATAAAGAATATTACAGAATTATAGAGAATAATATTTATGAATATACTTTAACATTAATATCTCAGTTCTTTGAGACACAATCCCTTTGCCGGCACTGTCGGGCCCGCCTTGGTTCTGTCTTTTGCCTCAAGAATGTCCCTGATGTCCTCAGGTTCTCTCTTGCCGTTTCCCACCTGAAGCAAAGTTCCGACAATTATTCGTATCATATGATACAAAAAGCCGTTTCCTCTGATCCTGAAGGTGATAAGACTCGCATCCTCTTCCCTGACCTTTCTCGAAACCTTGGATAAGTTCGCATCAATCCGAACCCGTCTCGAGACGTTGGGTAACTCTACAGCTTCACAGATCTGTTCCTGGTTGCTGACCAAATCCGAGGCCTCAAATTCCCCTGAGCTGTTGGCTGAATCTACAGCTTCGCAGATCTGTTCCTGGTTGCTGACCAAATCCGAGGCCTCAAATTCCCTTGAGCTGTTGAATGAATCCACAGCTTCCGGACTCTTTCTTCCCCTATCAGAAAAGATTTCAATGCTGTAAATCTCTCTTACCGCATCTCCCCCGTGTTCAAAGACCTGACTGTCCGGATTCACAAAGCTTGTAAAATCATGAACTCCGCAGAGATACTCCGCAGCCTGCTGCATTTTTTCAATGTCTAAGGCATAGGTGAAGTTATAGGCATAGAGCCTTCCCATCGGCGAAGGGATAGGAGAATTGTCCACTTTATATTCGTATACCTTCTCATGGGGCTCGAATCTCGGATTAAACTCCGCCGGAACTTCCTCTGCTTTAACCACTCTTATGTCTTCCGGCAGAAAACTGTTGATAGCGGGGGGAAAGTTCTCCGTAGGGATGGTGGAGTCTGTGTCAAATACGGCGACATTACCCATAGCATGCACTCCGCTGTCCGTGCGGCTTGCGCCTATAAGCTGAATGCTGTCGTCCTCCGGTGAATTTCCTTCCCCCTGGGAAAGCATACCGGAGGCAGAAGAAGGGCCTTTACCTGAGCTCCGCCTCAGCAAATTCCCTATTCCCAATGTGAGCATCCCCTGAATAGTAGGCTTATCACCTTCGGGCTTTTCCTTCGTAGGATTCTGGATCTGCCAGCCTTTGTAACCGGTCCCGTCATATGCGATTGTTAATTTGATACGTCGTTTCATGCTAAATTGAAAACTCACTCATCCTTAAAAACCAATAACTCACTTTCCTATTCCAATCTTCTTTGATTTTTCATCCTGAAGCCACGAACCCAAAGCTTTTTTAACTTATTCGAATACCGGTAATGATCAAACCATCTATTCCGATTACGGTTATATAATAAAAACCCGGCACTGATCAAATCAGAGTAACAAATCTCGATCCTACCGCCCCCGCGAAATACAGAAACATCAGGAAGTACGCAATTCTGTCTCTTCCCTCATATTTCAGAGGCTTCATCTTGGTTCTGCCCTCGCCGCCACGGTAGCATCTTGCTTCCATGGCCATGGCGAGATCATTGGCTCTTCTGAAGGCACCGATGAAAAGCGGAACCAGAATAGGAACCATGGCTTTTGCACGCTGGATGATGTTTCCCGATTCGAAATCCGCACCTCTTGCCTGCTGAGCCTTCATGATCTTGTCGGTTTCTTCTATAAGAATAGGAATAAATCTGAGTGCAATGGACATCATCATTGAAATCTCATGCACAGGCACGCCTATCTTCTTGAAGCCCCGGAGGCCCTTTTCCATTCCGTCTGTAAGCTGGTTGGGCGTTGTTGTGAGGGTCATAAGTGATGAACCCATAACAAGGAGGATCAGTCTTATACCCATTTTCAGGGCGATGGTCAGACCTTCCTTTGAAATTTTCAATATTCCAAGTTGGAAGAGCGGCTCTCCCGGTGTCAGAAACAGGTTGAAGCTCACGGAAATGAGAAGCAGGATCAGGATGTTCTTAAGTCCCTTTGTCATGAACTTGAAGGGAACATTGCTTAGTTTAATGAGTATTCCCAGCACCACAGCTGCCACCCCATACATTGTCCAGCTGTCCACCACAAAGAGAGCAATCAGGAATACCAGTGTTCCCAGCAGCTTGACTCGAGGATCAAGTCTATGGATAACAGAGTCAACAGGATAATATTGTCCCAAAGTTATTTCTCTGATCATCTGTCTGCCTCCTTTCCGGAAGCATCGTTTTTATTCGATTTAACCGATTCATTATATCGTTTCCAGAGATCAATGATACAGTCTGCCATTTCCGAGACAGTATCCGGACGATCTTCAAAGCGAATGCCTACGTCCTTTAATTCATGAATGAGATATGTCATCTGCGGAGCGCCCAGTCCCATGCCTTCCAGTTCCTTATATCTCTTGAATATTTCCTCCGGCGTTCCCGCCATTTTAAGCTCACCATGATCCAGAACGATGACCTGGTCAGTGTATCTCGCCACGTCATCCATGGAGTGTGAAACCAGAATGATGGTCATGCCCACCTTATCATGAAGCTCCCTTATCTGCTTGAAAAGATCATCTCTTCCGGCAGGGTCGAGTCCCGCAGTAGGCTCATCCAGAATCAGAACTTCCGGATGCATAGCCAGGACTCCCGCTATGGCAACTCTTCTCTTCTGACCGCCGCTCAGTTCAAAGGGCGATTTTTTCCAGAATTTGCTGTCAAGCCCCACCATCTTAAGGGCTTCTTCCGCTCTTTTTCTGGCTTCATCCTCACTGAGCCCCTGATTTTTCGGTCCAAACATTACGTCAGTTATAACATCAACCTCAAAAAGCTGATACTCGGGGTACTGAAAAACCAGTCCTATCTTGAATCTGAGCTGCTTCATATTGAAGTTGGTGTCATAAATATTGATAAATCCTGTACCCTGACCTGATTCATTCGAGTCATTGAGTGAGGTTTCCTTTAAGGTGTCGGCATTAGCCCCATCCTTTTTCTCTTCATTACCGGAGTTTTCGGGGTTGTTTTTCACATTGGAAACAGGCTCGGAGCCTTTATATACGTTTTTAGAATTATTGCCGGTTTTTATGAGGTCAGCATTGTCCCTGAAGTTTACCTCTATCACGCCCTCTGTGGCCTTCAACAGCCCGTTGAGATGCTGTGTTAATGTTGACTTGCCGGAACCTGTGTGGCCGATAAAACCAACTATGGAACCCCGCTGAACATCGAAGGACACATCCTTAAGGGCATAGCTCTCCATGGCCGTCCCCTTTTGATATACATGATCCAGGTGACGGACTCTGATTACAGGGTCTGTTATATCTATATGAAGGGGCTTACGTTTTACGAAGTTTGGCTCAAAATCCACCTGCTTCGGCAGGCACTTCTGAAGGCAGCTGACAAGCTCTTTTCCGGTAAGAACCGAATCCGGTACCGGCATTCCGGCCTTCTGTAATTTCCAGGCAAGCTCGGTGACCTCCGGCACATCCATGCGGATAGCCTTAAGCTCTTCAACATTCTTGAACACCTCTTTTGGGGTGCCGTCCATTACGATTTTGCCCTGGTCCATGACGATGATTCTGTCTGCATCCACCGTTTCTTCCATATAGTGGGTGATCAGTATGATTGTCACTCCCTGAGTTTTGTTGAGCTCTTTTATGGTTCTGATTACTTCCGCACGTCCTGTGGGGTCCAGCATGGCTGTGGGCTCATCAAGCACTATGGTTTTCGGGATCATTGCCATAGTTCCGGCTATTGCCACTCTTTGCTTCTGGCCGCCGCTGAGTCTGTTGGGTGATTTCATCCTGTAGGCTGTCATTCCCACTGCCTCAAGGGCAGTATTTACCCTTTTCCAGATTTCCTCTGTGGGAATTCCGATGTTTTCAGGTCCGAAACCTACGTCCTCTTCCACCACCGAGGCAATGATCTGGTTATCGGGATTCTGGAAAACCATTCCGGTCTCTTTTCTTATATCCCAAAGCTCCTGTTCATTTCTTGTATCTTTAGAGCTGACTAAAAGTGTACCCTCAGACGGCAGATTCAGTCCATTGATGAGTTTTGCCAATGTTGACTTGCCGGAACCGTTGTGGCCCAGAACACACACAAAATCTCCTTCATCAATGGAAACATTAACCCCGTCAAGGGCTCTGGTACTTTCCACAACCTTATCATTTTCATCGGTTCGTATGTAGTTATAAACCAGATTGATCGCTTCAATGATTTTCAATTTATTCACCCAGACTTGTTGACTGATAGCAGTCAACCATTTCAAAAAATATAGTTTTAAGCGAGTTTAGTATATTAAAAATAGGCATAAAATACAATGGCAGACCGTAAATGGCCTGCCATTAATACATTAATTTAAATTAGTGAATCCAATGTCCGTCGTCGGCTAACTGGTAGCTTCCAAGTACAGTGGTGCCTCTTGCCATCTGGCCGTAGTCGTTGTCACTTGCACTCTTCTGAGGATAGAAATAATAGTACTGCTCATTTTCATATCCGTCCTTGATCATAACCCACCCTGTTACCATCCTGCCTTCTGCATCAAAGAAATAGCTCTTTTCACCGATGGTTACCAGGTTGTTTCTGTACATAAGACCATAGTTCTCTCCGGTCTGAGGATTGAAGTAGTACCAGGCATTGTTTATCTTAACCCATCCGGTCTTCATGTCTCCGTTTGGTGAAAGGTAATAGGTCCTGTAGTCATCTTTGTTGTAGAAGCCTGTGACCATCCTGCCTTCAGAATCAAATCTGTAGTAGGCATTTTTCCAGATGAGCCAATCATTTGCAACCAGAGTACCCTGAGAGGTCTTGAAATACCAGTTATTTCCTTGTTTGTACCAGGAGCCTGTGGTATAAGTACTGCCTGAAGAATTGTACGTATTTACAGCATTATTTACCACTTCTGTGCTGTGTCCCGGTAATGTCGTCATCTGGCCTGTTGATGAGTTATAAACTGTAAATACGGCACCGGAATTGTTATAATCATAATTTCCGTTCTGGACAGAAGTTGACAGATTACCAATGTTGGTGCTGTATCCTGCCACACCGGTAGTTGCATTGACATAATTTGAACCGGTATTTGAATTTAATATATAAGTTGAATTCGGATACTGGCCTGTTCCGTCAGATACCTGCTCCTGTGAGATGTTAAGGAATTCCGAAGCAATCCTTTCAGACTCTTTTCCGCTTGAAAGTTGAGCGTTAGTATAGGGAACCGTAGCCACTTCAAAGTAATATGCTGCAACTCTTGTCATATAAGGATACAGATTTATACTGGTCTGATCCGTTATAATAGAGGTTACTTTTGTACTGTCCCTATATACATTAACTCTATAATATCCCGAAGACATAGAAGGAGGTGTCCAGGTTGCTTTACCCAATACATAGGAACTCCAAACCGGAGCTGTTGGTGCATCATAAGTTCCTTTTATACCGTTAAGGGCGATTATAACTCTCAAACCGTAGTTTCCTTCGAGTCTTGCCGAAACAAATGATCCGCCGGTTATATGTACATTAGAGCTGTCATAGGTTCCACTGAAATAATAATATGTGTAATTATCATTGTTACGTTCTTTTTCGTTTGCAGTGAGATATATTTCAACATAAGGAGTCATGGAAACACCATAGCCACTGTCCCCGTACCAGGCAACATTGTCAATATCATACTCTCCATTATCCGGTACCGTAAAATCATTCTCCGATATTGAGGGTAATCCTGAGGAAGAAGTATCATATTCACTATGTCTGAGATAATCTTCAACTTTGATTCTGACACTCGTAATTCTGACATTAAGATCCTTTGCCGATATCAAAAAAGCAAAATTCATGATAAATATGGTTGTGATCAAAACAGCACACAAACTTTTCTTTACCATACTTTTATATTTCATACCCACTCCACTCATTTCGGGAATAGTCCCCTCCAAAAAAATATAGAATTCTACGTGTTAAGTATACCATTTAAAATTAAATATACTTATTACGTTTATATAACAATCAAGAGGCTTATTTTCGTAACAGCTCAATCTGTTGATCAGGGGGACAGGGGGTGGCAACAGTTCAGTCGATGGACAATAAAGTACAAAAAAAGAATCGTCAGAAGACGATTCTTTTTTATATCAATTATTATCTAATCTGAAAGATTATACCAGCTCAAGGAGAACTTCCATAGCTGCGTCACCCTTTCTGAGACCAACCTTAACGATACGTGTATAACCACCGTTACGTGTAGCATACTTTGCACCGTACTCGTCGAAAAGCTTTGCAGCAAGATCAACCTTCTTTGTGTTCTTCTTCTGTCCTGCCTTCTCCTTAGGTACCTCAGTTACAGGGTAAAGGTATGCAAGGATCTGACGACGAGCAGCAAGTCTTGAAGGCTTATCCTTCTTGATTGTCTTCTCTACTTCGTCATAAACTGTAACCTTCTTACCGTCAACAACTTCCTTAACGCGTTTTCCGTCAGCATCCTTACGAGCAACCTTAGCCTTAACAGTAACTTCCTCGAAGTTGTCCTTCTCCTTTACTGCAAGAGCGATAAGCTTCTCAGCCTGCTTACGTACTTCCTTGGCACGTGCCTCTGTTGTAAAAATTCTTCCATTGTGGAAAAGAGATGTTGTAAGAGCACGAAGCATAGCCTGTCTCTGTCTTGACTCTCTTCCTAACTTTCTGTACTTTGCCATTTTATATTTCCTCCACCGTGCTTTTTAGTCTTACCGGTAAATTCATCTCAGCATCTGTGGCCTTTCACAGAGTTCATACAATAAGAGAAGATTACTCTTCTCTTATTGTAAGGCTAAGATTTAATTCCTTAAGTTTTTGTAATACTTCCTCAAGAGACTTACGACCAAGGTTTCTAACCTTCATCATATCCTCAGGAGTCTTTGAGCAAAGCTCCTGAACAGTATTGATTCCTGCTCTCTTAAGGCAGTTATAGGAACGAACTGAAAGCTCAAGTTCGTCAATATTCATCTCGAGCACTTTTTCCTTCTCATCGTCAGGCTTCTCAACCATAACCTCAGCTGTCTGAGCATCCTGAGAAAGCTCTACGAAGAATGATAAATGCTCTGAAAGGAACTTAGCTGCATCAGATACAGCATCGTCCGGACTCATTGTTCCGTTGGTAAATACGTCAAGTGTAAGCTTGTCGTAATCGGTCATATTTCCGACACGGGTATTGTTGATTGACATATTTACACGCTCAACAGGTGTATAGATAGCATCAACATCGATCACTCCTGTTGGAAGATCATTTGTCTTTGTTCTATCGGCACCTACATAGCCTCTGCCCGAAGTAACTGTGATTTCCATCTCAAAATTCGCAGTACCATCTGTGGTTGCAATCTTCTGATCCGGATTGAGAATCTCGATATCTTCTGTAAGCTGAATGTCAGATGCAGTAGCTACACCTTCACCATCAAAGTTAAGATATAAGATCTTCGGGTCATCGGAGGACGATGTGTTCTTAATTTCAAGACTCTTAAGGTTCATGATAACCTCAGTCAGGGTATCCTTGACACCTGGAATAGTATCACTTTCCTTATCGGCACCAATGATTTTAACCTGAGATACCGCAGTACCAGGTAATGCAGAAAGCATAATTCGTTTCAAAGCATTGCCCAGAGTTGTTCCGTAACCTCTTTCCAAAGGTTCGCAAACAAATCTGCCGTACTTCTTATCATCTGAAATCTCAACAATCTCAATGTTTGGTTTCTCAAAATCGAACATGCAATGCCTCCTTTATTGCAGGCTAATTATTTTGAATACAACTCGACGATAAGCATCTCGTTTACAGGAACATCGATTTCCTCTCTTGAAGGAAGCTGCTTTACAGTAGCCTTAAGATTTTCCTGATCAGCATCAAGCCAAGCCGGTACTAAACGACCGTTTGTAACCTCAAGGATATCCTTGAATCTCTGAAGAGACTTCTTGTTCTCCTTAACAGCTACAACATCGCCGGCTGATACAAGGTATGAAGGTATATTTACAACCTTGCCGTTAACAGTGATAAGTCTGTGTCCAACAACCTGACGTGCCTCACGACGAGTACGTGCAAGACCCATTCTGAAGATTACGTTATCAAGACGAGACTCAAGAAGAACCATAAGGTTTGTACCTGTCTGTCCCTTCATCTTGTTTGCCTTAGCATAGTAATTTCTGAAAGGCTTCTCAAGAACGCCGTAGATGAACTTAGCCTTCTGCTTCTCACGGAGCTGAGTGCCATACTCTGACATCTTACGACGAGCATTTCTAAGCTGTCTGTTAGACTTCTTATCAATTCCTAAAAATACAGGGTCAAGTCCAAGTGACCTGCATCTTTTAAGTACGGGAGTTTTATCAACTGCCATAATTCTTTCTCCTTATTAATATCATCTAAAATCAAGTGATACGTCCTTTACATCCGTAGACTTCTTCGGACAGATTTGCCGCTATTTTATACATACTGCGACCTATGTCTTTTAAGTTTTGCCTTAAGCTAATCCAAAAAAAGATTATACTCTTCTGCGCTTTGGTGGACGGCATCCGTTGTGTGGAACCGGTGTTACATCCTTGATAGATGTTACCTCAAGACCATTAGCCTGAAGTGCACGAATAGCTGCCTCACGTCCTGATCCTGGTCCCTTTACGCTAACATCCACATACTTTAAGCCGTGTACTAAAGCTGCCTTAACAGCAGTTTCAGCAGCCATCTGAGCTGCATATGGAGTAGATTTTCTTGAACCTTTGAATCCAAGACCACCGGCACTTGCCCATGAAAGAGCGTTACCTTCTGCATCTGTCAGTGTAACGATAGTGTTGTTGAAAGATGCCTGAATATGTGCCTGTCCGCGTTCAACGTTTTTCTTTACGCGCTTCTTTGTTACTCTCTTACCTGAAGCCATATTAAAACTAACCTACTTTCCTTTACTAGTCTTCCTGTATTTAAAACATGAAGATCACAATAGTTACTTCTGATTTTCATCAGATTTGGATCATTTCTGATCCGGACTTGTTTTTACCTACAAGCTGAAGCAAAATTACTTCTTCTTGTTAGCTACAGTCTTACGTGGTCCCTTACGTGTTCTGGCATTGGTCTTTGTCTTCTGACCTCTAACCGGAAGTCCCTTTCTGTGACGGATTCCGCGGAAGCAGCCAATCTCCTGAAGTCTCTTGATGTCAAGAGCAACTGCTCTTCTGAGATCACCTTCCACTGTCTGGTTCTCTGCAATATAGTTTGCGAGTACCTTTACTTCATCGTCAGTGAGATCCTTAACACGTGTGTCAGGGTTAACGCCTGTTGCCTTGAGAATCTTATCAGCTGAAGACTGTCCGATACCATAAATATATGTCAGACCAATCTCAATACGCTTCTCTCTAGGTAAATCGACACCTGCAATACGAGCCATTTTTGTTTCCTCCTGTTAAAATTAACCTTGTCTCTGCTTGTGCTTAGGGTTTTCGCAGATAATTCTGATAGAGCCTTTACGCTTAATGACTTTGCAT
>JAGAXP010000187.1 GCA_017940955.1 Oribacterium sp. | reverse complement strand
CTTCCTCACCTCGCAAATGAGAAGTCATAAATAATTGTAACCATTTAAGGCCTTGAGATAAAGCCTTTATTGAATTTACCCATTTTTTAGGAGCGAACATATGTTACACCAAATATCCAGTGAATGCACTTTCCTATAAAGAAAAAAAGAAAGCCCTTTTTAAGAGCTTTCTTAGGTTTTTACATTTCACAGATTCATTTTAATCCGACATTGACGTCGACTATTTTGCGTACTTTCTTGGCATGCTTTTTGCCGTTTTTCTCTGACATACTGATGCAGAACTACTCGACTCCTAAACTGATTAAAATGATTTATTAGCAGACCCTTTTGGAAGAACCGTTTCCAAGGCGCTCTGCCCAGGACATCATCAGATCCTCACGTCTTCCGAACAGATCTTTTTTCATTCCGATGGCATCGTCGAAGACCATAGTCTGGCGGTCATCCCCTGAGAACTTCTTCCACTCGTATTTGTTAGTGGATGGGTTGCCCGTTCGGGCGAAGTTTGTCCACATCTCCTTTACGACATGACGAAACTCACAATCCTCGTTGCTGACAGTCTTTCCGCTCCCCATAGGGTCCACAATGGGAGTATCAAACAGGTACGGTATCTCGGCTGCGTGTATCGCTCCAAGTTCTGCGGTTGTCACCGGCTTTTTCATAAAGTACATGTATGTGTTGCCGCCGCCGGCTGAGTGTCTGATGGCCATATTGGTATTACCGGCGCGGAAGTTTATGTCATTGCAGTATTGCTCCAACCTTTTTTCGTCGCTTTCGTTTGAGAGCGTAGCCATAAACTCATCATACATGGCCTTCTCCTGCTTGTTAAGCAGCGCACGGTCCCTCTTCGCGATCCAGCTAAGCGTATTAGCGAAGCCTTCTTCACCGCCCTCGGACGGCACGAAGTATCTGATCTCATCGTGTGTAGACCCAATCATCAGATCGAGCTTTGTTCTCTTCTCGTCTCCCCACATCCCGTACATTGCCATTCGGTCCTCGGGGAGCGTGATGCCATCGAGGAGTGGGAAATTGGCAGTACCGAGAAGGCAGTTCTTGTCAATGACAGCTGCTTTCTGATAGGCATCAACAAGTTGCTCAGTTGTAAGTTCCATAAGCTCGTCCATGGTCTGACAGCCCGTTGCAGTCAGGAAGTTCTGAGTTACGTGGATGCCGTGTTCCATGGTGTCGCAGTAGGCGATGTTGGCGCTCTGTGCGATGCATCTCCTGAAGAGTCCTTCGCTTCCATCGATGAGCGGGAGGAATGTGACGCTTGCCGAACCTGCTGACTCACCGAAAATCGTCACGTTATCCGGATCTCCGCCGAACCCTGCGATGTTTTTCTGTACCCATCTGAGGGCCTCAAGCTGGTCAAGCAGACCGAGGTTGCCTGCCTCCCTGAAGTTCTCTCCGCCGGGAACGCGTTCGAAGTTCATGAAGCCCAGGAAGCCAAGACGGTAGTCGATGGACACGAACAGGATGTCGGGGCACTGTTTTGATATGTTGGTAAGGTCGTAGAGTGGTGACGCCTGGGATTCGGCGCAGAACCCGCCGCCGTGGATCCACACCATGACCGGCTTCTTGTTGTCGATGCAGCTTGTATTGCGATATATGTTCAGCACGAGGCAGTCCTCGCCGAATTCAGCCGTTCCCTCAGAGTCATTCAAGGGTCCGATCGGAACGTGGCCGGGCTTTGTCGCGTCGTACACACCGTCATCGTCTGCGGCAGGAAGTGCCTTCTTCCAACGAAGCTTACCCACCGGCTGAGTTGCATAGGGGATGCCCTTCCAGATGATCAGCTCGTCTGTCTCCTTGCCGACGAAGGTACCGTTATTGCACTTGACCGACTTCGCATTTTCTGATGATTTCACATTTTTATTTTCGTTCGAGTTGCTCATTCCTTCTCCTTTCTATAGATGGAATCTCTCTTCTTTAAAATATTTTTTTTATTTTTTAATATGTCGTTTTTTCTGATTTTTCTTAGTTAGTCAGCTACAAAAGACGCTACTTGAGATACAGAAATATTATATTGAAAATAACACGAAAAATCCACAAAAATGCGCTTTGTGGAATAATTTTCTGTCGAAAATAATTTTTATATTAATATATTATATCTTCCACAAATTCCACCTTCATACTGGCAATCCTGCCGGAACGAATTTTTTCGTTTTGATAATCATAGTTTTCTATAAAAAGATACCTGACGAACGCATCCGCAAAGAGCCAGAATAACACATAGAAAAACTCAATAGGTATATCATCAGATATGATTTTTCTGATCAATCCAAGTAAGATCCCTGATCCTATGGTTCCCACTGCCATCCACCAGAATACTTTTCTGTGATACCTGTTCTCAGCTTCTGTTTTACCGAGTAGATAGTCTGCATCCGACTCTATGGTCTCAGTGATTAAGTTTTTTTCTTCATCTGTAAATTTCGGACCGTGTATCTCAAGTACAATAGGATATTCCTCCGGAATGCAGTCGATAAAATCCAATATATAATCATTAAACTCTCCATCCAGAGACTCGCATCCCTTAATGCTGAATTTGCTTATGATGTCGTTAATTCCCTCAACCTTGCACGGTATATAGGCAATCCCATCCTCCATCACATCTTTCTGAAGCCGGTGTTCCATATAGGATTTTTTAAAATAAAACTCTTCTCGAATATTATGCTTTTTCCAGTTCAACATATAACCCTTTCATCAAGACACAGCAAAATCGAATAGTCCTTCTATTTCTTTCAGCCTGTCCTCAATCGTATCACACGAAAACTTTTATCTGAAACAATGAGCGCCTTATGGAACGGCATCCAATCGATAGCACTGATTCCCTTGATCTCATTTTGATATAACTGTAAGGCATTCCCTTTTACGAATGTTTGTCATGGTGGTTTCCGATATTCATACACTTCGCGGCTATCGTTACTTACTTTATCACAGTAAATCCGACGATATCTGCTTCCCACATTTCTCTATTCAGATCATTGAGCGCTGAATCGTCTTTAACTTCTCCATTAGCATCTGCTTCAACATCCCTGAGATCTGAATGGAGGTAATAGGTAACATTACCCTTCTCATCAAACTTTTCCGAAGCCTCCAGATCGATCACCAAACTATCATCCTTTAATGTATATCTCTTTACATAATGATGTCCGCTGGCATATATGTAATCTCCTGCGGCAGTAAGGGGATTCGCAGTACCTCCGGATCTGACATGACCACCATCTCTTAAATTATTATCTTTATCGATCCAGTATACCTCTGCTATAGTAGCAGCTCTGGTACCTTTATCATCACCTTTAAATGTTCCGGGAGTCACAAGCAGTACATCTGTACCACCCATCTTTGTCTCAGCATATCCCATATCAGTTGAGAGTTTATCGATAATCTGATCAAAATCCTTGCAGTCACTTATATCGATATCAATCTTTTCCTCAGGAATTGTTTCGTCCTCAGGCATATTTGCACCGGGCTGAGTCGAAGGATCATAGATTGCTTCGGCAACAGTTGATTCTGCCCGGGTAGTTGCTTCAGGTACTGCGATACTGTTATTGCCTGCGCAGGCAGAAAGCGATGCAGCAGCAACGGCTGCGATAATCATTATACATTTCTTTTTCATAACAACATCTCCTTCATTTTAATTCTATAAAAACCGCTCCAACCCTGAGAGAGTTCGAGCGGTTTTTTTCAATCCTCAAAGACCAGAACATTCTTACCGTGCTGCTTTCCGTAATACATACGCTCGTCAGCAATTTTGATCAAATCTTCAGCTTTTCTGAAGTTTTCCATATATTTGGTAAGACCAATCGTTATGGTTACTGAAATGCGTTTATCAAAGAAAACAACCGGTGAGCTTGCTATGAGCTTTCTCAGGGCTTCAATTTTCTGCTTTGCTGAAGCAACATCATAATCCTTCATCAGGATGACGACTTCTTCGCCTCCCCATCTGCATATGTCACAATCTCTCATTTCATTTTTTATCAATGAGGTGACGTGCCTTAATACCTCATCACCACAGTCATGTCCATAGGTATCATTTATAAGTTTGAAATTATCGATATCACAGAAAGCTACGCAAAAATGCTTTGGCTTTTCACTTTGCATAAGTGCTTCAACCCGCGGAATAAAACCGCGTCTGTTCAAAAGACCTGTAAGGGCATCCTCAGAGGCATCAGCCGACAGTTGTTTATTGGTCAGTTCGAGCCCCATCATTTCGATTTCGCTCGAAATGATGTATATCGAGCTGTAAAATACGACGCTAAAAAACATTACAAATGATGAAAAGATCATCATAATGTTTCTTACCGTACCCGGCATCTCATAAACCGGATTCACATTCGAATACCTGATATACAATAATGCATACAGATTAAATATCAACGCAAGAGCCAGGACTATGATCCATCTCCTGATCCCCTTAAAAAGATAGCTGCCAAAATATATGATTATGGGGACGATGGAGAACAGGAAATTATAAGAACCGCTTTTCCATCCGATATAATTCACCGCTATGGTTGAGTAAATGCTTACCTCTATGATGATGCTCATATAAACCGGCATTATGTGACCGCGCATACACAGAAAAATACAGATAAGGTATATGATCACGCTCAGGATATTAAATAAAGCCAAAGGAAACACACCTGCATACCACGTTATCATCAGCAGTACCACATGTACCAGACACATTATGGCAACAGTAAACAAAAAAGGGTTGTCAACCATGAAATGTAATAATTTACCTATTATTTCCCTGCTTTTCATTCCGAACTGATTTCCTTATCTCAATCTACCGTCTGAACGAGCAATATATGCCTTATATTGTACCATATTTTTGATAAACATTCCAAAATATTAATCCCTTATAACGAGCTCATCCGCATTATTAAACCAGGCTGCAATACCATCAGAATTGGCAAGTGTCAATGCACCATCATCTCTCTTCTTCCAGTGAAGCTCATGATCAATATAACGATCACCTCCATAGGAGCCTGAACCTATATTCGCGGCCTGATCGAAGCGGTCGGTATATTCATGTTCGTAAAGCTTTGAGCTTCCGTCTGTTAATATCGTAAATATGAACCAGTCATTATCCATGAAACTGAAGCTGTACCCATTCTCCGTCCTGTTCATGGTAAGCTGTTCCACATCATTACTGTACTGCTCTTTAACAGTTATAGTACCGTTACGGCTTTCCTCCCGATAGTATTCCTCCTCATACTCTATGAAGAAATCTTCAAAGGGCTTCCTTACATATCGCTCGTATTCGGTGCTTCTGCCGCTGCACCTGACCTCTATATAGTATGGTCCCATACTTTCTGCCGAAAATATATCCTTTTGCTTCTTACCCGGGTGCTGACAGAGGGAAAGATATCGGAAATACAATCCTTCCTTTGCATTTAAATCATCAAAAAAAGCCATATCATATTTTTGGAGATTGATATCTTCGGGAATGTTAATTTCTCCGTTTACATGCATCTCCGGTCTGTTTTCCGAATGCCTTATAAAATCCTCCATAAGGTCACAGGCTTCCTGATTCCAGCTGATGGCAGTTTCCTCCTTCTGTTTCAGGAATTCCTTCATGCTATCCGGATCTGCCTCTGTGAGTGCCAGCACCAGTTCTCCGGGAAGCATTGCTATATCCACGGACTTTTCACTATACGCCTTCCCTTTACGGAAAAGATCTGCTTCTTCCTGCAGAGAAACATTAAATCCGGTGAAAACACACTCGGAGCTTCTCTCAGAAAGCTTTAAATGTTCCAGTAGATAAGGCTTTACCTGTTCTGCAAGAAGATACATGTCTCCCTCGAGAAATACTTTCCCGTTTCCAAGCTTAACCTCATACTTCCTCTCCATTTCTCCGTCATTAAAGCTTCCGTCCACAATATCTGTGAGGTAATAGGGACCGCTGGGATATCTCTCGATGTATGCCTCCGCTGAAAGCACCCCCGCACCCGGAATATGTTCATCCAGCCATGCCTGCATTACCTCCCTGCCCTTTTCCTCCATCTCTGTTTTTTCGGTTTCCTCATACTGAGGCCCGTGACAGCTCGAGAATCCGGATAAAATGATTACGGAAAATATCATCGTTATGAAAATGATCAGTTTTTTATTCATTATTTCTCCCATCTCGTAAGTCCGTATTTACATCCGAAGAAATAGCACTTATCGCATTCTATGATGCATTTAACCTCATTGTCTGAAAGTCCGTTTTCCTGTGTCAGAATCGGACCTTCAAGAGGTGTTGTATCAAGCTCATCTGGACTTTTCAGGATAATGATTCCTTCCGCTTCTGTAGTGATAAATAGACGTCCGGCAGAATCCAGGAAAAGATCCCGCACCTTCATCCCCGGAATGCCGTCATTCTGATCCCTGTTAGTAGTTATGGTCCATTTACCGGCTGTTTTTTCGGCAATGCTTAAACCACCGTATATCATCTGACCGCTTCCTATGAGTACTTTAGCGTCTGACAGCGGAAGTATCGCATTTATATAGCTGTGGGGAATTCCGTCTTCAACACTAAGGTAACTCCATCCTGCATCCGAAAGTATGCTAATGCCTCCCTTATCCCTTGCAAGGTAGGAGCCGAACCACAGTTCATCACCGACTCTCCTGATGACCTGTACAACATCTTCTGAAAGTCCGGTCTCCTTCGTAATTATTTTATCCACCACCCAGGCGCCGTCCTTACTGCTCAGATGTGCAGCTCCGTTCTGGCTTCCTGCCCAAAGTCCGTCATCATCCGCAAGAAGCGTATTTACACGTCCCTCCGGAATTTCCGGAGAACAGATCCTGTATACTTCATTATATCCCCTGTCAAATGCACTTAACCCGTCTTCATGTCCTACCCAGACAAGCCCGTCCTCTGTCTTTGCTATCATGGCAGAAAATATCATATGTATATCCGGTTCCAGCTTTTTCAAGGTTTCTCCGGTGTCACGGTCGATAATGAATACTCCTTCACCCGTGCCTGCCCAAACCTTCTCTCCGTCATCGTATAGTGCAGATATTTCCGTTCCCGCCATCAATACCGATAATGCCTCATCCTTTTCCGCAGCAGGCTTTCTTGTTATGAACTGATAGGCGATACCTGAAGCCGTGAGCAGTCCGAATAATATTACAAGTATCAATATGCTCTTTTTATTCATACAATTCTCCGGTCCTCCACCTTTGTACCGCTTCACACCAGTGATGATAAATATCTTTCACCGTATGCGGCCCTCTTCCATGTACAGGTGTCTGTCTGCAAACTTCAGTGCTTCCGCTTCACTGTGAGTCACAAGAATAGCGGCACACCTTCCTTCACAGAATTCCCTGGTGCATTTGATAATGTTTTCCTTCAGGTCTTTGTCAAGATTTGAAAAAGGCTCATCCAGCAGTAAAAGCTCCCTCTCACAGGCAAGTGCTCTTGCGAGAGCCACCCTGCGGGCCTGTCCTCCGGATATCTGGAATGGATACCTCTTAAGTAAATCGCCGATGCCGTAAGCCAGAGCAAGGTCATTAACGATCTTGTCCCTGTGTTTCCTGTCCTTGTGAGGGCAGCCGAATAAAATATTCTCCTCCACCGTCATGTTATTGAACAAAAGACTGTCCTGGAATACCATGGCAACTCCTCTTTTGTGAGGAACTTCCGGAAGCGGAACATTATTTCTTGTGATGGTTCCGGAATCAGCCGTTATGATGCCGGCAATTATCTGGAGAAGTGTTGATTTACCGCACCCGCTCTCTCCCTGTATGGAAATGAGCTCACCATCATCAAGACTCAGGGAAACATTATCCAAAGCCTTCACAGAGGGATATTCTTTTGTTATACCGTTTATTTCAAACATATAGATTCCCCCTTCCATACCATAGGCAGACGCAGCAAACAAAAAAGCCTCTTCCGATTACTCGGACTATCGAATCCCTATTGTTTTATTCATAATAAAGCATTGTTAATTTGCCAACATATATCTGAAATGATAAGATTTTCATACCGTCACGCCATCCATCATTACTACGTTGGATTCTTTCTTTGAAACCATCTTGAAATATTACACACGGCTCCCATCATCACCAGGCTCACCAGCATCTGCATCAGACAAAATGCTGTCACCTTTTCGGAGGAACCATAATGAAGATAGTTATATATCTTAACGGACATGGGTTCCCTTCCCGGCATCATAAGCACAAGTGACGTACCTACATCCCCAAGAGCAAGCAGAAAGACCGCTATTCCGGAAATGATAAGCCCGGGCAACATGAGCGGAAGCTGCACTCTCATAAATGCTTCCCCCCTCCGATCCTGCAATAACTCTGCTGCGCTGATCCTGTCCCGGTCTATCCTTAAATAACATCCGTACTGTATGAGAACAGCAAAGGGGAGATACCGTATGGCAAGACCTGTGGCAGGAAATAATGCTCCGCTTCTTAAAACGTAGAGAGGGGTTGAACTGAAAAGCTTCAAAACTCCTATTCCCGTCAGAACCCCCGGGATACATAAAGGAAGCACAGCTATCATCCAGGCAGCGGCTTTTAATCGCAGGTCATTACTTGAAAGAAGAAGCGCCATTGCCGCTGAGGGCACCGTCAGAATCAGAACGGCAAACATGCCGGAAATACAGGAATTCCAAAGTTCTGAGGAGGCAGAAACAAGATCTCCTCCCAAATCCTGAACAGAAGGAATAAATGAGATAAGCGGAAGAATGATCTGAAGTAATGTACAGAAAACAGCCGTTATCCCTGCCGCCTTCCGCCCATTCGAATAAACAGGTTTTATCCCCGTCTCCGCCTTCATTGAAAAAGAAATATTCCTAAGCGGCAGAAGTGAAAGAATGATCACAATCGAAGATGTAAGCATTAGCGGAAATGAAAGATACAAAGAATGTACACTTTGCCCTGCTGCCGAATAATCACTGAATATCTCCATGGAATAAACGTTAACCTGAAACAGTGACGGGATGGAATAATCTGTGATGGATAAAACGAAAATGATGGCACCGATGGCCAGAAGCCAGGGGAGCTGTTTTGGGAATATCACCTTAATAAATACCTTGTCTGCATTTTCCAGGACCAAAGCCGCGGACCATTCTTTTTCATTCACCTGATCAAGGGCGATAAGTGCCGCCGCACAGGCAAAGGGAAGGTATACGAAGGTCTCTACCACAACACAGGGAAATACACCGGCCATCCGGTATCTCAAAACCGCCGGAAAGAACCTGCCCAGGAACCTGAGAAGATTCATGTACGAGAGAGCATAAATATATGGCGGTACCGGCGCCAGAATAAGAAAATACCAGCGCAGCAGCGACCGCCTGTTTAATTCAGTATAAATCCACAGTGACGCAAAAACCGCAATCAAAAGACAGATTGCCACAGTAAAAAATGCTATCACAAAGGAATTGATCATCAGTCCCGCCCTGCGTGCATTCAGAGAGACTGCTCCCTCACTTCTTCCCGAACTAAAAAGGAGAATCACGGGAAGAAAGGTAAGCAGCATATACACAAGGCATACTGTTAGTGTTTTACTGTACTGAGAATATTTCCTGCATGTCATTGCTTGCTGTCTCCAGCATATCATATACTTCCACAAGGTTTACATTCATACCCTTGACCTTAAGACCATCTACATCCGCATCCGGCCTTATGGAAAGGTCAAAGAAGCCCATATCGATAAGCTCTTTCTCCATATCGAGAGAAATAATGTAGTCTATGAATATCTTTGCATTATCTTCATTAGGTGCACCCTTTATCATGGCTACGGTATTGGGAGTGATCAGGTTGCCGAGACCTCCCTCCTCCTGATCGGTGAAGCACATTTCAACATTTGCACCGTCTTCCAGAGCCTCTTTGGCATCATCGGTATCGGTATAACCTATCTTTACCTGACCGGAAGCTGCCATATCCTTGGTGACTGAATTTCCGTCCACCACCTGCACTCCGCTGTCCTTAAGCTTCTGAAAGAACTCCTTTCCCTTTTCTGCACCGAGAGCCGCATAAATGGCTGCAGCCTGTGTTCTGGTGGTACCGAACATAGGATATGCAATCGCTATCTGGTCTCCATCGTACTTTCCGCTTGTAAGATCAAATATGGACTTCGGATAATCCTTCTCTTCAAGAAGATCTTTGTTCACAAGCAGAGTTCTGGCTCTTCCGCCAAAGGCAGTCCAGTATCCGTCCTTATCCTTGTATGCATCCGGAATATCATCTGACACAGGTGAAACGTACGGTGCCAATGCTCCCTGCTTCTGCAGCTCAATAGTCTGGGCGAATTCATTGTTCCAGAAAACATCACATAAAGGATGCTCCATTTCCGTGAGTATCTTGTTTGTAAGTCCTGTGGTCTTATTTGCTTCCAGATCGTATACAGGGTTCACCTTGATACCGGTGGCTTCCTCAAATTCCTTGAAGATTTTTTCTGAATGCACCTGATCCACGGCGGTGTAGATATTCACTTCACCTGAACCCTTTGGAGTTTCTGTTTCGGGTTTTTCTGCAGAATCTTTTGCTGCTTCTGTTTTAGGATTCTCTGCAGACTCCTCTGCTGCTTCTGTTTCTGACTTTTCCTCTGAACCCTTTGGGACTTCTGTTTCAGTCTTTGAAGCCTCTGTCCTGACTTTTGCCGCTTCGGTTTTTACTGCTTCGGTCTCGGTTTTTGCTGTTGTGCCGCCGCAGCCCGTCAGCAGCACAGCAAACATTCCTGCCGCAAACATTCCTCTGATTCCGATTCTTTTCAATTTTCCTTCCTCCCCTATTAACTTTGCTTTTGTGAGCTTTAATCTACATACAGATGCAGATCTAATTGGCTCATCTATAGATGCATGTTTTTTGCCATTGTTTCTGATACACGGCATACACTTGAAGATATTCCGGCTCCTATGTGCATCAACCCATTGGTTTATGGGAACTCCGGCCCTTTAGTTTCACTTTGTCAAAGGACCGGCATCAATGTCAATTCATTCCGCAGTAGTCCAATCGTTCCAATACCGTTTGAGTATCCGTTTCGATAAGTGGTTCCGGAGAATTCCTTAGTTCATTTCTTGTTGCCGCAGTTTTCATGACAAGCCCCGGAGTTCTAAGCATCTGAAATACCTTCGCTGCATCTTCATTCCTGATTTTGTCACCGTTAATCGGGTTTGATCCGGGTTTTATGAATTGCTCTGCACGATCAGTCAGATCTTCGGCAAGCATCTCCGAATCTCTTTCAAAGACTGCGACAAATTTCTCCGGATCATTCTGTATCTCTTCCAGCTTGTCCATTACCATCTGATAGGCTACGGGAACCAGTGCCTGTCGCATTTCATAGATACGCTTTTCCTGTGCACCGATAAGTTCCAGATACTTGCTTCCCTCCGTTACAAAAAGGAAATTTATTTCTTTTGTGCAGGTGTTTGCAAGACAGATCTCACCGGATTCTTCAAATGTCACGAAATAGGTCCACCCACTTATCTCGGTAGTCTCATCGTATACCTTTGCAATTTCGCGAAGGTCGTCAATGCTCAGCCATGCTCCTGTGGAGATATCATGCCACGGACCGGCCACGGAGCTTACACTCTCCACTGCTTCCCTTAATGATTTATATCCTTCCATACTGTCCTCTCTTTTCCGGATACGTCAGCCGATTGAAATCCTGCTTTGATGGGAACACCGGCCATAAGAATTCGTTTCGCGAAGGCTGGTGCTATATGACAAGTCCCTTTTGGGACCTGCCACGTACATCTACGGTTGACGCTACATTTCAGGTTTTCGTAGAAAACCCGATACAAACTCCCGGATCCTGTCAAAGTGGCTGCTGTGCATTTCTTCTTATTGCATCTCTTTGATCCTGAATTTTCTTTTCAGCAGCAGCCTTTTCCAGTTGTTTTTTCCTGTCCGCAAGGTCTTTAAGCATCTTATCATTGTGTTCCTTGGTGAGATCGCGTTCGTACTTGTCCATCTCTCCTCTGACCTTGTCATAAATATCCTTAGATGCCTGTGTTGTTGCATCGGCAATTCCATTTACTGCCTTTTCAGCCTTCTTGTTCTGTGCCTCTACGCTCATCCTCATGTTTTGAAGCGATTGCTCCTTGTCTATGGACATACCATTCTTGCGGGCATTATCAATATACTGGGTATCATTTTTATATGTCTCTTTTGTGTGATTACTCTGAGCTTCTTTGACCTTATTACCAATCTTGTCAATACCGCCTTTGACACCTCCGTCAAATGCTGCAGAACCAACTCCGTCACTCCAGTCCTTTCCTTCCTCAAGGTTGGACCAAACCTTCTTGGCAGCCTCACCGGTTGCTCCGCCGGTAATCTCCCAACCGGAATTACCCATCTTACCGGTCACATAGTCAACAGTTCCGTTAAATGCTGCTTTCTGCAATCCATCGTTCCAGTCCTTTCCCTCCTCAAGATTCTTCCAAACCTGTTTTGATACTTCTCCTCCGACTTTTCCAACGACAGGCGCACCCCATTTCCAATCGCCCATACCTCCTGCAGCTGTGTCAATCAACGTTTCTACAGAAGTCGAAAGGAAAGCCATCTTCATGCCTTCTTTGCCTTTTCCATCTGCGTAAGCCTGACTCATATTGGATGCATATTTCTTTGTAATATCGTATATTTTCTTGATCTTAGTATTGCCGGTAACGTAGGAAAGACCCGTAAGGCTGTAGTCTGCAACTTTCTCGGTAGCTTCCGCGAGCTTTGTCATGTTGTCCCAGAACTCGCCATCAGTTTTGTATTTTGCCGCATCCTGTTCAGCTTTTCCTATGGCCTTTTCCATGGCCTTTTTGATGGACTCCTTATTATCCAGCTCGCCTCCGTATTTCTGCCACATCTTAAAGAGCTGCTCGGCTTCCTTTGCTTCCTTGGCCTGCTGAGCTTCCCACTTCCATTTATCCTCAAGATACTGCATACCATCTCTGGAAAGCTTAGAATTCTCTATGCGCTGTCTTTCCAGCCATTCCTGAAGACCTTTGTTGGCATCCTGGTAATACTGTGTATTGGAGGTTGCATTATCATAACTTATAAGCAGATCTTCAAGGTCATAATAATCCCCCTTCTCACTTATATACCTTGGGTTACCATTTTCGTCATAACCTACGAGACCATAATTCTCCCGCTTACCCGTTATAGGATTCACGAAGCTTACATCGCCTTCATCATTAAGACTCCATTCCTTTGGTCTTTCAGGGAAGTCATATGGATTCTGAGGCGGTGCAGGCGGAACCGGCTGTGGCGGTATATAATCTATAATCGGAGGCATCGGCGGAACAATCGGCCAGCCAAGCAGGATCGCAATATCCCAGAAGAACGGTGGAATAAAAGAACTTCCGAGGGACTTGGGGAAACCGTCATTACGCATCAGACCACCTAAGGTTCTGCCGGATTCCGACCAGCCGTTGTCATCCGCAAATGCTGTAATGCAGTTAAAAAGCATTGCTCCACAGGCCACAAGGAGCATCATCGGAATCATATTCATGACCTGCTTGCTGCCTCCGCCTCCCAGAATGAAGATTGCGGCAACAAGTCCTGCACTTACAAGGAACCGGAAATAGAAGTTATAGTTAAACAAAAACCATAGAACAACATTGATAGCCGAGTACATGAACAGACCTACGGCCATATAATACATGATGAGCATGCCTTCGGAGAACAGGGGCACTTTGGTTTTGCTTCCGTTATGGAGTCTGCCGTCTGCCGAACGCAAACGGAAGAACAGCTGACCTATATCACTTTGACCACCCTGTCCGAAAGAAAAATATAAAAGGACCGCAAACACAGGCACTGCAAAGGGATTTCTGATTATAAATCCGAAAATCACAGCACAGCACAGTCCTAAACGCATATAAACATTGTTGGAAAGATTTGAGAGATCTATATAACCGTTGGTAGTGGCCAAAACCTTAGCATTTTCCGCCATTTTCTGGCTGTCAAACATGGCCTGGTTGTTTGGCATGCCTTGGTTGTTTGGCATGCTCTGATTGTACGGCATACCCTGGTTGTACGGCATACCCTGGTTGTTAGGCATGCTCTGATTGTACGGCATGCCCTGATTGTTAGGCATGCTCTGATTGTACAGCATGCCCTGATTATTTGACATACCTTGATTGTACGGCATGCCCTGTTTGTTTGCCATACCTGTTCCGGAACCTGAATTTGTCTTGTTTGCAGTCGGACGAGGCAACACGCCCAATGCTTTCTCATAGTGATCCCTCATGGGTCTGGCACTTGCGAAATCACCGGTTATGGCTTTGGATCCACCCTGTTTATTTCTCATGAGAAGTCTCGGGAACAGGAGCCCCAGTGCAAATGTTAATGGCGCAACGAGATTGCCGGTCAGCGAAAAGCCGGCAGTTTCAAACGGTGTAACTCCCTTATAGGCTGACCCTGAATATACTCCGCCTCCGATAAGGTAGGGTATAAAAGAAAGTCTTCCCCACGGACCTCTTCCGGCCCACATGGTATCATTGATAACCGACCAGAAATAAACATTGAAAACAGTGGCAGCTATCGTAACGACTACCATCATAACCACCATTGTAGGCAGATTCTTGAAAAATCCTGTTATCCTTTGCTTTATTTCTGCCATGATCAAAGCCATATATGATCTGGGGGCTTTAGGATCGGCACAGTACTGCCGGAATGTAGGTTCCTGATATCTTAGTCTGTCATTATCAGGCTGTTGGTTCTTCGTTCCGGAACTGCCATTTTTATTTGGCTGTCGGTTCTGAAAACCCGGACCTCCGTTATTTGGCTGCCGGTTTTGAAATCCCGGGCCTCCGTTATTTGGCTGTCGGTTCTGATAATCCGGCGCTCCATTGTTATTCGCTTGTCCGTTTTGATATCCGGGATTTATATTGTTTTGTCCGCCCTGATATCCGGAGCCATTATTATTGTTTTGCCAGTTCTGATATCCGGAATTTATATTGTTGTTTTGTCCGTTCTGATACCTGGGATCATTATTTTGTCCGCCCTGATATCCGGAACCGGAATTATTGTTTTGTTGGTTCTGAAACATTTTATCCCCTCCGGCTTGAACATATTACGAAAGATACCGTGTATAGTTATCTGTTTACAGGAGCTCCGCAACCCGGACAGAACTTTGAATTCGGACCCAGCTTGTATCCGCACTGTATGCAGAACTGTCTCTTTCCGGCCTGTGGCATGATCCGTGGCTGCTCCTCATACTGAGGGTTCACATTAGGCTGCGGCATACCCTGTGGAGGTACATTTGACTGTCCCATGCCTTGTGATTGCTCATAAGCCTGAGGCTGTCCGTTATACTGCGGCATTCCCTGTGGAGGTACATTTGACTGTCCCGTGCCCTGTACCTGCATATTTGACTGAGACATGCCCCGAGGCTGAATGCCGGGCTGTCCCATGCCTTGTGGCTGCATATTGGGCTGCGGCTCGCTCTGAGGTACCGGCTGAGGCTTCGTATCATTTTCCAGTTCCTGCTTCAGGCGCATTACTTCCTGATCGTATACATTCCCCTCAAGAGGGATAAACAGCCATCTGACGAAATATTCATATCCCGAGGATATCCCGATAGCACCTTCTGAAGATACTACATAAAACTGCCCTTCTTTCAGACTGCCTTCCTCTTCTTCATCTGACAATGCAAATGCAAACAGATCTCTTGCATTAAAAAAATTGTCCTCTGTTCCTGCAAGTCTCCATGCGAGACATACCGGCATTGCATCTCCCAAAGCACTCATAAGATTCTTATAATGTTTCATATTCCCCGCTCCATTTATTGCTTGTCTTTTTAAAACACATTACCTGCTTTTTAAAATATTACCCACTCATGAATTCGGCTCTTAATGCTGTATAAAACGCCTCTCATAAAAACATTAACTTCTTTTATATTATAATATATAGAAAATATTTCCACAATTAAAAAGGCACACATCTGAACCTGCATTGTCAGCTTCAAATGTGTACCTCAACAGACCAAAGCCACTTAAGTCTTCGTTATAATATCGTTAAGGAAACTGCAGAATCGATTCAGGGTATGATCGCTTGGATTATTATAATAATTGCATTGCAGCTCATACACCGCCTCTTTATTGTCTATTATACTTTTTCCCGAGATTCCGGTATCTTTTTTTCTTATTTTGAAATGCTTCTTATAATCTTCAAAAAACAATTCATTATAACGATAGCTGTTCAGATATTTATGCGCGGTGACTCCTCTGAGAAAAACACAATCATTTATATTTTTGAATTTTTCAGGATTATTCTTCTTGAATTCCCAGGAGTTCATCTGAAAATCCATAATGCTATCGTTCAAATCATTCCTTTTACTTTGATCACTGTCTCCAAAAGACTTAGACACTCTGTCACATATATCGATTATAACCTTTTCCCGTATATGTCTTTTATCTACCAGATATTCAAATTTATAAGGATAATAAGTATTGATATACTTTTTCAGACTAATGTTCCATTCCCCTGCTATCTCCTTGTAGCTTTCAGCCGATGCAACACCCAGATCACATTTATCCGTAAATATGACAGACTTCTCCTGCTCCGCCTTGTCGATCATATAAAAATCTTCCGTCTCAAAGTAAATTGCGATTTCAGGTATAGAAGGAGTTATAAGAAATGCGTTGATAAATGCAACATCCATATAGTCAGCATTAACACAATAAACAGCATCAAATCCCAGATACCTGTTTATCGCCTTATCGACAGTTGTTTCGCGCCAGTCATAGGGTTGGAAAGTCAAAAATCTCATGATGAAACCTGAAAGAAGAACAATGTTTACAGCTTTAATATCGATTAAAACAGCAGGTTTTATAAATGCGATTTAGTCTGATCTGTCCCCATCGTGCATTTATTTCAAAAAAACAACAAATAAAACAGGTTCAAACGAAAAAGTCTGACCCTGTATCTGCTTATAAACCCATATGAGTCCCTGGAGAAAAATAATATATACCACGGTCAAAGGCTCCAGTATCTATGCGCTTCCGATACTAGAGCCTTGCCCTTTCGTGTGGTCTTCTCATAAAATAACCTCACATTCTATATATTTTATGTACAAAGAAGATACGATACTCCGAAATCAAATCAACACTCAAAAATTTAAACTCAATTCATATTTCCAACTATTGAACAATTATGAGTATCTCAAATCTTCTTGTAAAAAAATAATATCATGCGAAATATTTTCCGTCAATTATATTTTTGCAGAATTTATTTTTATTTTATATTGTTTAAATCCATCTTTATAATTGTCATTTTTAATCGGCGGCTTTGAATATATAGAGACTTTGCTCCCCCTTTTCGTGGAACAAACATAGAATTGATAAAAAAATACCGGGAGGCCGTCTGGACTACCCCTCTTGCATTTTCTATAAAAGAGTACTAATATACTTACTAAAAAAGGGGAGCTTGTGCAGGCAGGCTGAGAACGGGAGGTTATGTCCCGGACCCACAACTTGATTTGGGTAATGCCAACGTAGGGATATAATGAATGCTGCGATCCTCCGGGATCGTTTATTTTGCAGATATGTCTAGGTGGGCATATCTGTTTTTTTATGCAATAGGAAGGGAAGGGTAAAGATGTTCAAAGAATGTATCGATAATGTGAGAAAAACCGTGCCATTGGTGCACAACATTACAAATTACGTAACTGTCAATGATGTGGCCAATGTACTTTTGGCTTGCGGCGGCAGCCCGATTATGTCGGACGAACCGGAGGACGTGGAGGACATCACATCCATCTGTGGCGGCTTAAATATCAACATCGGAACACTAAATCAGCGCAGCATCGAAGGAATGTATCGCGCCGGCGCAAAAGCAAATGCTCTTGGTCACGTGGTTCTTTTGGATCCTGTCGGTGCCGGCGCTTCCGCACTCCGCACCAATACCGCTGTGGGGCTGATGAACAAGGTGAAATTTGATGTGATTCGCGGAAATATTTCCGAAATCAAGACCCTCGCTCTTGGCAGCGGTACCACAAAGGGAGTCGACGCTGATGTGTCGGATGCCGTAACGGAGGAGTCCCTTGATCAGGCAGTCAACTTTGCAAAAAATCTTGCTGCAAAAACAGGATCCATCATCGCCATCACCGGTGCCATTGATTTAGTCGCTGATGAAAACAAGTGCTATGTCATCCGCAATGGTCGCGCAGAAATGGGCAGAATCACCGGAACCGGCTGCCAGCTTTCAGGAATGATGACAGCATTTGTGACAGCAAATCCAAAGGCAAAGCTTGAAGCGGCTGCAGCGGCTGTTTGCGCCATGGGATTGGCCGGAGAAATCGGCTGGAGCAGAATGCAGGATGGAGATGGAAACTCAACCTATAGAAATCGCATCATAGACGCGATTTACAATATGGATGGTGACACCTTAGAAAAGGGCGCTAAATTCGAAGTCCGTTAGAGAGCCGATCAGATCTGCATCTGTATGTCAGAGATAAACGGCAAAAAACATGCGTATATAGAGCCGATTAGTTTGACATCTGTGTATCAGATATAAATGACTCAAAACACTCGTTTATAGATGAGGAGAAATGAATCATGGATAAAAGTCAATTAGCGAAACAATTATTACTGTATGCCGTTACAGACCGCCACTGGTTGGGAGATAACACTCTCTATAATGTGGTCCGGGATAGTCTTGACGGCGGAGTCACCTTTCTTCAACTGCGAGAAAAAGATTTGGACGAGGCTCATTTTTATGAGGAAGCGGTTCAGCTTCAGAAGCTGGCGAAGGAATACGGTGTGCCATTCGTGGTAAACGACAACGTGGATATCGCGCTGAAGATGAATGCAGATGGTGTTCATGTGGGTCAGAGTGATATGGAAGCCGGAAACGTGCGCGCCCTCATTGGGGAAGACAAAATCCTCGGAGTGTCAGCCCAGACCGTGGAGCAGGCAATCCTGGCTGAACAACGTGGAGCTGATTACCTCGGCGTGGGTGCAGTTTTCCCAACAGGTTCAAAGGATGACGCTGATGATGTTTCCAAAGAAACCTTAAAGGCAATCTGCGAAGCTGTATCCATTCCGGTCGTTGCCATTGGCGGCATTACATTAGAAAACACGCCGGAATTAAAAGGAAGCGGAATTTGCGGAATCGCAGTCATCAGCGCGATCTACGGCCAAAAAGATATCAAGGCAGCAAGCGAGAATCTGAAAAAAATTACAGCAGAAACCTTATTTCCATGAGTATGGAACAGGCGGCAGATTGGGGGCACCACCTTCTGTCGCGATAAAAAAGTGAATGCGAATCAAACCTTGAAAGGAGTAACATTATGAGAACAGCATTGACAATCGCAGGATCAGACTCCTGCGGAGGCGCCGGAATTCAAGCAGACATCAAGACGATGACTATGAATGGAGTTTATGCGATGAGTGCGATCACTGCGCTCACCGCACAGAACACCACCGGCGTAACAGGAATTTCGGAGGTTACCCCCGAATTTTTAGGGAAGCAATTAGACGCAGTCTTCGAGGACATTTTCCCGGACGCCGTAAAAATCGGAATGGTATCATCCTCATCATTGATTGAAATCATTGCTCAGAAATTAAAGCAATACGGGGCAAAAAATATTGTTGTGGATCCCGTGATGGTTGCCACAAGCGGCGCACGCCTCATTGAGGACGGCGCGGTGGAGGCATTAAAGACGCAGTTGCTTCCGATTGCAACGGTTATCACGCCAAACATACCGGAGGCAGAAATCTTAACCGGAATGAAAATCACTAACGAAGCCGAGATGGAAAAAGCTGCAAATTTGCTGAAGGCACAGTACGGCTGTGAAGCATTGGTGAAAGGCGGACACAGCATCAACGATGCAAATGATGTCCTCTCAGGCGGCATCTGGTTTACCGGAAAAAGAATTGATAATCCTAACACCCACGGAACCGGCTGCACTCTTTCAAGTGCGATCGCCTCGAATCTTGCAAAAGGAAAAGACCTGAAGGAATCCGTAAAGCAGGCAAAAACTTATATCTCAGGCGCCCTTGGAGCGATGCTGGATTTAGGAAAAGGATCAGGTCCAATGGCACACAACTTTGCAATCATCGAGGAGGATTAAACATATGAAAACAAAACAGAAATTTGACGGATATGCTGCACAGTACGACGAATGGTTCATGAAAAATGACAACCTTTTCACCAGCGAACTGCGCCTTTTTCAAAAAGCACTAGGTGATATCAGCGGCAAGAAATTGCTCTCCATAGGATGTGGAAGCGGTCTCTTCGAAAGCTACATCGACTGCAGCCTGGTTGAAGGCATCGAACCGTCGGAAGATATGGGAAAAATTGCAGAAAAGCGCGGTGTCAATATCATCAAGTACGGGATGATAGAAGACGTAAATCTACCGGAAGCAGCCTATGATATCATCTACTTCAACGGCAGCTCCAGCTATATGGAAGACCTGGCACCGGTTTATGAAAAAAGCCTGCGGGCATTAAAAGAAGGTGGTAAGCTCATCCTCTTTGACGTACCGAAAGAGAGCGCCTTCGGCTTTATGTATCTTTTGGGCAAAAGCCTTAATACCTACAACCATGAGTTTTTAGAAGGCACCATGCCGCAACTGCCCTATCCACTAGCTCTTGCATCATCAGGAGTATGGCATTCCACTGAAGAAAAAATCAACATCTTAAAACAACTCGGTGTAAGCAATTTTACTTATTATCAGACTTTGGTGAAGAATCCACTCTACACAAACGAAGAGCCGGAAGAGGTGGTTGATGGCTACAAGAGTGGCGGATACGTGGCGATTATTGCTGAAAAATAAGACCTATGGGAAAGGAAAAACTCAAATTATCGGTTCTATTATTGGAGGCGGCGAAACCGGAATGGGACAAAGCAGCAGCACAAAACTTTGTCATCGAAATGGCGCGGGGCACACTTGAACCCAGCCGCTTCCGCAACTATATGATACAGGACTACCTCTATTTAATAGAATATCTGGAAATTTTAGGAATCATCAAAGCGCAGCTTTTAAGCATCAGCGCCGAAAAGATTGATGGGAGCTTGATTCAATTCGTAGAAAACGTTATAGCGGAGACAAAAAGAGAACTAAACCGCGTCCATATACCAAACATGGAAGCAATCGGCATCAGGGAGGACGAAGCCAGGAAAACTGAGATAATCAGCGAAATCTCAGATTACACAAAATATATGAAAGAACAGATCCTGGAAAACGGGCCTCTGACCGGTCTCGTGCTTCTGCTGCAATGCTCCTGGGGATATGCCTATATCGGGCAGACGGTAGGAAAGAAATATCTTCACGAAATCGAAGATTCTGCATATAAAAGCTGGTTCGACGCCTACGCTTGCGAAGACTACACGAAAGCCAACCAAAATTGGATTGACATAGTCGATCGCCTGGCAGAGGGGAAAGAAAAGCAAATATTTGTCGAGATCTTCGTTCGATGTGCGAAGTACGAAACAAAATTGTGGGAGGCACTGTAGTTAGCATTGGGACCTGATCACAAAAAAACTGCTTTTATAGAGCCCATATAAAAACGGAATCTGTATTTCAGAAATAAACCGCTAAAATCCGTGGATTTGGATGAGGATAAATATTATGGACAAATTAAAGACTTTCATCAAAAAAGAAATAGTACTTGTTATATCAATGATACTGGCTGCAGTATCATGTTTTTTTGTCAGTCCCGACAGCCTTTACTTTAGCTATATTGATTACAGAACACTGGTTATCCTTCTATCCCTGATGATAACCATGGCAGGGTTTCAGAAACAGAATGTATTCAAGCAAATAGGTGAATTCCTTGTAAATAAGATGAACTCTTCGAGAGGCGTGATCATCATCTTTGTGGCACTCTGCTTTATTTCCAGCATGTTCATCACAAATGATGTAGCATTGCTGACTTTTGTGCCATTTTCAATTATCACATTAACGATTGCCGACAGAAAAGATCTTTTTATCAATACCATCGTGCTGGAAACCATTGCCGCAAACCTGGGAAGCATGCTCACGCCCCTTGGAAACCCGCAAAATCTCTATTTATATTCATTATCAAATATGGCCATAGGCGAGTTTATCATGCTAATGCTTCCCTACAGCATAGCATCCGCCATCGTACTCTTTATTTTTTGCATTATCTGTATCGATAAAAAAGCTATTGCCCTGACAGAAAAAACAACATATTCCAGAACCGCACATGACAGGAAGCTTATACTCATGTATTCTATTTCCTTTTTATTGTCTATACTTGTGGTCGCTCATGTTATTCCAAATCAGGCAGGTCTTATGATCATTTTAGCTGTTGTTCTTATATTTGACCGCGAAATAATCCTTAAGCCGGACTATTCTCTGATCCTTACATTTGTTTTTCTTTTTATATTTATAGGAAACATCAAGAGGATACCTGCTTTAAACGATATGCTGCATGCCATTGTGAACTCACACGAAATCAGTACTTCAATCATATTAAGCCAGTTCATCAGCAACGTACCAGCAGCGATATTATGTTCAGGTTTTACCTCTGACATTTCGAAGCTTATCATCGGAACCAATGTCGGCGGCCTTGGGACGCTCATTGCCTCCATGGCAAGCCTTATCTCGTTTAAGCAATATGTCAAAACAAAGAACGCTGATACGAAAAAATACATCACCGTTTTTACCGTATATAATATAGTATTTTTACTGGTAATGATCGCTATAGTATTCTTATTTCATTAATACCTACAATTAGCTATATTTAATTATCAACTCGATTTTTTCTTCGATCATGCGCCATATAATACTTCTTTTTTTCTTCAAGCATTTTTCCTTCTATCACTTCTAACAGTTCATCCAATCCTATCTGCTTCATATCAAAAAAACCGTAGCCGATTGAAACAGATACTTCGTAAGGACGCTTACTGAATTTGTTTGCATATTCAAGGTTTTTATTGATGTTTTCGATACATTTATCAGCAACATCGGACTCCGAAGTGTTTAATAAAATGATAAATTCATCACCGGAATAACGTATGATACTTCCGGCAGAACCTACACCGGAACGTGCAGCATCAGCCACCATCAGCAAAGCATTATCCCCTTCAGAATGTCCATATTTGTCATTTATATGTTTAAACCCATTGATGTCCATCATCATAAAGCAAAAGCTTCCAAGCTTTTCAAAACAATGACTAAAACGGTCTAAATAATATCTGTTATATAACCCGGTAAGTTTATCTATACATATATTTTCATTCTGCAGGGAAATAAACATCAGGACAACACTCACGGCGCAGCCTGTCCATGCTATGGATATTTCGGTAATGAATAATTGCAACACCAGTGAAATAAAAATAGGGAAAAAGAATTGAAATACAGGAAAAAAAGTCTTCAATCCTGAAAGCTTATATCCTCTGACATACACCAGAACACCAATCAAAAAGAAAAATATGGCATAACCGATATAAAGCCAGAAATATTGACCTCTGTAATATTTACATGTTGAATCAATAGTGAAGATAACAGGAATGAATATATTTATTATCAGTCCTGCCAAACCCACAAGCGATATATAGTTTATCAAAGATAGAAGTAACTTTGAGGTGTTTGTTTTGGGAACCATATGCTGTTCAATGATCAGCACCCATAAAGGTGCTACTACTATCATAGAAAAATACAGCCAGAAATAACCCATGTAAGCGATAATCCTATAGTCCATGATTTCATATACACTTAAAGTATTAACTATAGCATCAATAATGCAGGATATTGTAATAACAACAGACAGCCAAAAAAGATACCTATTGCAGCGATTTCTACTACTGCCATGGTATCTGCTGGCTAATACACCTATCATGAGCATTACACCGAGAAGATCTACGATATAAACTTCTTGAATATTTTTAATATCCATACATTCAAATAATCATAAACTGAAGACATATCGGTAAGGGGAGGCTAAAGTAAATAAAAATCCGGATCATAAAATAATCTATTTCTTACATTTACCTAAAATTATTATCGACAAATAATATTTTTATATAATTATGATAAACAAAAGAGAAAAAAATAAACCAATCAGAATCAAATAGAAATATAAAAGAATATCCGAAGAATAAAATAAAGATCCGGACGGTATAATTTATCAATCCACGCCTGGCAAGCCGCCTGAATAAAAAGCAGAAATAATTCCAGAGATGAATTTGCTATACTAAAAAACAGGGCTTCTATCTGAAGCAATCGACGGGACTCCGATGAGGGGATGAATTTGCTGTATTAAAAAAACAGGGCTTCCACCCTGTTTTAAAAAGCCGGGATTCGGACTCGAACCGAAGACCTACTGATTACAAATCAGTTGCTCTACCAACTGAGCTATACCGGCATAACTCCTCCAGTTGGACTTGAACCAACGACACCGCGGTTAACAGCCGCGTGCTCTACCGACTG
>JAGAXP010000186.1 GCA_017940955.1 Oribacterium sp. | reverse complement strand
TTTGACCTAATGTCCCATAATGCAATTTTAGGTCATATCAGAAAAAGGACTCGATTGACTCATTAACGTAAAAACTATGTTTAAGTCAATGATTCACAACTACATGTTTGACCCATTTAGGATTATTTTAAATTGCGGTCATACAGGAATTCAAAAAATGTTGACTCAGATAATGGAAACCAAAATTTGAGTCATTCAGGCTCAGTCCTATGTATGACTCAGATAACGGAAACCAGAACTTAAGTCATTCACACACAGATTATCACATGACTCAGATGATGCCATATAGAAATTAAGTCAATCAAAAGGCAATAATCGTTCCTGCTATGTTACTCGTGTCCCGGCTGAACTGTTACATATTTTTAGTTTTTAACGAAGAAGCGGAGGTTCGACATGAAAGACGATAATTGTATTTTTTGTAAGCTTGCCAATGGAGATATACCTACAACAACATTGTATGAGGACGATACATTCAGAGTGATCTTTGATGCAAATCCGGCATCAGACGGACATGTGCTCATTATACCAAAGGAGCACTACACAGACCTTACAGAGCTTCCCGAAAGCATTGCTTCAGGAGTGATGCCCCTTGCAGGAAAGATCGGAACGGCCATGAAAAAGGCATTAGGAGCAAAGGGCTTTAATGTTGTCCAGAACAACGGAGAGGCAGCAGGACAGACTGTAAACCATTTCCATACCCACATCATCCCGCGCTACGGCAATGCCGACGAGATGGTACTCTGGAAGCCCGGAAAGACAGCCCCCGAAAAGATGGGCGAAATCTGCGATAAACTTATAAAGGCACTTTGATCAAAGGACTGTTAAATCGAAATCGGTAAGCCGGAAATAAACGGCAGGAAAATCGCTTACAAAGGAACCAGTTAAATCTGCAGCTGTATGTCGGTTATTAAGGCTCTCGTAAGCAGCATTAATAGATGAGGAGAAAAGAATGATCGGTAAAGTAGTACTGACCGGCGGAGGAACAGCCGGTCACGTCACTGCCAATATAGCACTTATCCCTCGAATGAAGAAGGACGGGTACGAGGTCTACTACATTGGCTCTTATGACGGCATTGAAAAGAAAATGGTTGAGGCCGAAGGCATTCCCTACACCGGTATATCCACGGGAAAGCTTCGAAGATACTTTGATGTAAAGAATTTTTCCGATCCCATCAGGGTACTTAAGGGCTACAATGAAGCCAGAAAAGCGTTGGAGGAGATCAAGCCCGATATAGTATTCAGTAAGGGTGGTTTTGTTGCTGTTCCCGTAGTGTGGGCGGCCCGCAGTCTCCATATCCCGGTTGTTTCTCATGAATCGGATATGACTCCCGGACTTGCAAACCGTCTGAGTGTCAGGGCATGTGACAAAATTTGCTGCAATTTCCCTGAAACACTTGCGAATCTCCCTAAGGGAAAGGCGGTTCTCACCGGTTCTCCCATCAGAGAGAAGCTTCTCCAGGGTACCCGTGAAGAGGGTCTTGAAATGACCGGCTTTGACGGAAAGAAGCCTGTTCTTATGATCATCGGAGGTTCCCTTGGTTCCGTTGCCATCAACAATGCGGTACGCGAACTGCTTCCCAGATTCCTGGAGGACTTTGACATTGTCCATGTCTGCGGAAAGAATAATCTTGATGAAAGTCTCAAGGATACAAAGGGCTATAAGCAGTATGAGTTCCTTACAAATGGACTGAGAAATCTGTATGCCCTTGCAGACGTGGTTATTTCACGTGCAGGTGCCAATGTTATCTGCGAGCTTGTGGCGCTGAAGAAGCCAAACATTCTTATCCCGCTGCCTCTTGATGCAAGCAGAGGTGACCAGATACTGAACGCCGAATCCTTCGAAAAGCAGGGCTTCAGTTACGTGCTTGACCAGCATAAGATGGAGGAAGACATTGAACTCCTTTATAAGGCAGTTCATGAGGTGTATCTCAAGAGGTCCGGATATATCATAGCCATGCAGAATTCGGATCAGGCTAATGGCGTTGATCGTGTACTTCAGGTGCTCAGGGATGTGGTCAGGGAGAATCAGGAAAAGAATTCCTGATGAGATACGATTTCAGATCTGCAGCAACATCTCAGTTATTTAAGGCGAAAAGATGGATTAAAGAGTCGGTCATATGGCGTCTGTGAGTCAGATATAAACAAAAAAACATACATGTAGAGACGAGAAAGGTGAATTGTTATCATGATTGGAATAATTGGCGCAATGGATGAGGAAGTTGAGAAGCTGAAGGCGGATATAACAGACGCTGTCACGGAAGTACATAACGGCCTTCCCTTTGTAACGGGAAAGCTTAAGGGAAAGTATGTTACTGTTGTCCGTTCAGGTATAGGCAAGGTTAATGCCGGCGCCTGTACAGCTGTGCTCATAGACCGCTACAAGGTGGAGCAGGTTATAAACACGGGTATCGCCGGGTCCCTGGACGCCCACATTGACATCGGTGACATCGTGGTTTCAGAGGACGCTGTCCAGTATGATATGGATGCGGTTGCCTTCGGATATCAGCTCGGTGAGATTCCGAGAGTGGGAACACTTTCTTTCAAGGCAGATGACAGGCTTATAGCATTTGCGGAGGAGGAGAACCGGAAGGTAAATCAGGATATCCACACCTTTATAGGACGTGTGTGCAGCGGCGATAAGTTTGTTTCCGATAATGACACCAAGGAGTGGATAGTCAAACATTTCCAGGGAAAATGCTGTGAGATGGAGGGGGCTGCCATAGCTCAGGTTGCATGGCAGAATAAGGTGCCGTTCGTTATCATAAGAGCTATTTCGGATAAGGCAGACAATTCAGCACAGATGGACTATCCTACCTTTGAGAAAAAGGCAATTGAGCATTGCGTGAGACTTACAGAGGCTCTGGTGGAAAGACTCTGATGAAATGACAGGTGGTTTTGATGCCTGAATTAAAAGTCAGCCTGTCGCTTCCGCAATGTCATGGCAGAAACGGCAGGCTGAAGCATCGACGGAAAAGAGGAAGGAAGCATTACTCCTCTATGACTTCAATCCTCAGGTAGTCAAAGCCGATGGGTTCAACAAAGGAATCGGATCTGAAGGCAGTGATGGATTTTCGTCTGAACTCATTTATGTTTGACTGAAGCCAGATGGGGACGGCAAGATCCATATACTCACATATTTCTTTAAGTGCTGTAAGGACACGGTCTGTTCTGGACATGGAGTTGTCCTCCTGCCGGGATACGCATTCTCTTACGATCTGACCGTTTCTGTAAATTGAGCCGCTCATTCGGAACATGGGATTCTCCTTTATAAAGTCAAGTTTTTCGCCGTTTGTTTCTTGTATACGGATTCAGATCGGATGAGTTCTGTGAGACAACCGAACGGATATCTGTTCCTGGGATAACAAGGCATGAAAAAACGGATTTTGGCTTACACTATATTCCAAAGGAGCAATCTTTGCAATGCTGTAAAATAGAAAAAAATTCAATTGTTAATAATTAATTCACAAAAATATCCTATGATAATACCAGTTCATAACGTGACGATCGGGAGGCATACATAATGGGAATGGAAATTGAAAATCCCCAGGCATTTTTGGAGGATGCGAAAAATGCAATAGCTGAGTATCAGAATATCTGTAATCAGATTTCAACTCAGATAGAGACGGAAAGGCAGGCTTCGGTCGCTCTTGATGAGTTCAGAAAGAGCATTCAGGATAAGATCGACAAGACTTTGAAGCAGAGAAGTGAGGAGCTTACCGAGACTCATGACAAGCAGATAAGTCAGGTGGAGGCCAGTCTCAGAAAGAAACAGGCTGAGAGGGAAAGAGCCAGAGAGGAAGGCGTTAAGGGCCGTATAAAGAATGAGACCGAGCCCAGACGCATTGAGATCACCGAACTTAAGCGTCAGCTTGCAGCTATAGTCAAGAAGGATAATGCTCCCTTCTTCTTCAAGTGGCCGGTTTTTTATACATTATTCCATCCGTCAGGAATAGCGGAGTTTATCTGCTTTCTGGCAGTGTTCATCATCCTTTTTGCTCTGTTGCCCTTTGGTGCATACTTCCTGATACCGGAAAGAAAGATACTTTATCTCGTGGGTATCTATCTCGTAGACATTATCCTTTTTGGAGGTATCTACGTAGCTATCATGAATCTTTCCGGCAGGCATGCTGACACAGTCCGCCAGGGCAGAGACATTATAAACCGTATAAAAAACAATAAGAAGATCATAAAGAAGCTTGAGCACAGTATCAGAAAGGATTCTGACGAGGCTGTATACAATCTTGTTTCCTATGATGATGAGATCGCGAAGCTGCAGCAGCAGAGAAGTGACATCATAAGCCAGAAGCAGAGTGCCCAGAACAATTTTGATACCGTTACAAGGAACATCATCATAGATGAAATAGAGACTGCCAATAAGCCGAAGATGGATGAACTCCAGCAGGCCTTTACGGTAGCCACGAACCTTAAAACAAGTCTTGAGTCACAGGAACGGGAGCTTGCCCTCAGGCTTTCCCAGAACTATGAGCAGTATCTCGGAAAGAATCATATGAATGCTGAGGATATCGATAAGATCAGAGAGATTCTGGAAACAGGTGGAACAACCTCGATAATTGATGCCGTAACAAAGCTTGATCATCCTGAAAAAGAACAGTGACCCTGATTGAATATGGCAAGGGTAAGAAACAGCTTGTAACAAAGCTTGATCAATCAGAAAAAGAACAGTGACCCTTAAAGTCTGATATGACTACTCAAAAGAGCAGCATATCAGGCTTTTTAATTTTGGGAGTATTTTGGAAGTTGTCTACGGGGGACGGTTTTCGCCGAAGGGAACCGTCATCGGTGGATGTCGTCCCTTGCGGATGTCCGGCAAAAAGATTTTTTGCGAAATACTTAATTTTTTTTATTTTTTTGCCGAAATACACCTAAAGGCATGTCGGGATTGAAAGAGTAGGAGCCCCGATTTTGAAGGAAAGGAACGGATGTCAGGTACGTACGTTTGCCGGTGAATATATGGAAAGCAATCTGAAAGTAAAATACTTCGACGAATTATTTAAGGTCTTTACCAACAAAAAAGAGGGTTGGTATGCTTATTATGCGGATTACACCTTAGGAAAGGTCTGGTGGTGTGAGGAAATCGTAGATTATCTTGGTCTTTCCGGTCAGGTGATGGATGAAGCCGAGGCTCTGAGTGAATATATCAGCTTGATCCATCCTGATGACAGAGAGCAGTTTATCCGGGAATCAGTGAGGATGAAGGCCGGTGAGATCGATGAACTTAATATTCCCTACAGGATCATGAATAAGGAGGGCAAATTTGTTACAGTATCCACTTATTCAAAGATGCTTAGAGAGGACCGTGAGCCTGTGTTTTATGCAGGTCTCGTTGTCAATTATGAAAAGAGTAATCTTATTGATGCCACCACGGGGCTTCCTACAACAAGCATGATGATGGAGAAGATGAATGAGTACAATGCTGATGGTAAGCCTTACTTCATTATGCTTTTGGGTATCAGGGATTTTGCGTCCATCAACAATAATTACGGCTACATGGAGGGAAACAGGACACTTCGTGTGATAGCCGATATCATGATGCTTAACAGAAACGGTGCGGAGGTCTATAAGCTTGAAGGGACTAAGTTTGCCATGCTGAAGGCCTTTGAGGAGGGGGATGAGGAGCTAAAGATTTTTGGCTCAAAGGAATTTGAGAATATCCGTAACCGTCTTCTTGAGGGAATAGGGATCAAGGGCAGAAATGTAATCATTGATGTTTACGGAGGAGGGGTTTATACCGATGATATCTCCATCATGCCGGATACGGTATACACCAGTGTTCTCTTCGCTCTCGCCAAGGCAAAGGATAATACCAGTGCTACAACTCTTAATGTTTTTAACCAGAGTTTGCTGGTGAGGGATTCTCAGAAGCTTTCTCTTTACAATGCCATAAGAGAATCCATCATGGATGAGTGCCAGGGCTTCTTTATGGTTTATCAGCCGATCATCAGCAGAGGCTCGGGAAAGCTTGTTGCCATGGAGGCTCTCCTCAGATGGTACGGAGATGAATACGGGCAGATATTCCCGGGAACCTTCATAGAGTGGCTGGAGAAGGATCCTATATTCTTTGATCTCGGATCCTGGATCATCAGAAAGTCTTTGGAGGATGCAAAGAAAATCATAAAGGTAATACCTGATTTCAAGGTCAATATCAACCTTGCATATCCACAGCTCGGAAGAGATGATTTTGAAATGGAACTTAAGAAGATAGTTGAAGAGTCAGGAGTTTCTCCCAGGAATATAAGACTGGAGCTTACGGAGAGATGTAAGCTTCTGGATGTAAATCTTCTCAGGCAGAAGCTGAAGTTTATTCAGGATATGGGAATGCAGACTTCCCTGGATGATTTCGGCACAGGTTATTCTTCCATAAATCTTCTTTTTGATCTTCCTGTTAATCAGATAAAGATTGACAGAAGCTTCATTCAGGATATCGATAAGGAAGAGCCAAAGAAGGTAATGCTTAAGGCTATAGTTGACTGTGCAAGAATCCTTGGAGCACATGTGTGCGTTGAGGGTCTCGAGACCAGGGAAATGGTAGACTATGTATGTGATAACTTTGATATCACCAGTATGCAGGGCTACTACTACTCGAAGCCGATAATGCTTGAAGATTTCCTGGATAATATGCATAAGTGGATGTAAATAAACACACCCAAAGACAGAGGGCATCTATTTAAACACGTTGAGTTGAGTCGTGTTTAAACAGATGCCTTCTATCTTTGGATTTTTTATACCCGATGGCTATTACATCAAAGTTCTACAACATTGAAGGTGTCCTTCGCTTGCTTCAGCATCCTGCGCTCCCGGGTGTGGCAGGTGAAGAGGAGGATCTGGCCTTTATGGATGTCCATGATGAAATGGAGGGCGGAGTTCAGGCGCTTCTCATCATACATTGCAAAGGAATCGTCAAAGATGAGAGGAAGTCTGCTTTTATCTGACTCAGTCTGATGACCTGATACAGCGGAAGGGCTTTCAGTGGCGGAAGCTTCGGCAGTCTGTGATGCGGAAAAGCCGGCCGGTATGCTGCTTAAATGTTCGTCTGTGATGTCCCGGACTTCGTTTTTCTGCATGAGACGGGATGCCGCAAGTCTCAGTGCCAGATAGATCTGATCCATGGTTCCGCTGGAAACATCCTCTATGGGAACAAGCTTTGTCGGAGTGTTCATATAGATATCCAGATTCTGATCTATCCACATGGAGTCATAAACTCCGCCGGTGATACCTGAGATAAGGTCTCCTGCTTCCTTGTTCAGATGATGTCCGAAGCTGGATCTGATGGAGCCTTCGAGCTCTGTCATGGTCTCGTAAGCGAGATTCACGGCATCGATCTCTTCTGTTATGGCATCGTTTTCGCTAATGGTGCGCTTCAGCATCTCAACACGGTTTTTAACATTAACAAGATGCTGTAATTTTCCTTCCAGCTCCGTCTGCTTTTCGTTCTGCCTCTGGAGCTCAACGTCATATTTACGTTCATTGTCATTCAGTCCCTGGATTTCCTGCGTGAGAGCTTCAAGGGATGCTCTGTCTTCGTTCAGTTTATCGCTTATCTTTAAAAGCTCATCCATGTGTTTTTCAAAGCTGTCCATGGCTCTGTCGCTTATTTCAGGATTTCCGAGAAACTTTGAAAGTATCCTTGCCAGTTCCAGATTGGAATTTTGGAGATTTTTTTTGCCGTTCCGGTTGTTATTCACAAATACTATTCCAAGTATCAAAGTCAGAACACAGAGGAAGGTGAATATGGCTACCGGGACTGTTGCTCCGAGCAAAGCATTGTCAACAAAAGCCTTGAAGGCCGGAATCTTATCCGGAGTGAGCCTGAAGAAGGCGGCAACATTATCTGAGCCTGCGGAGGCAAACAGTATGTCCAGTACAAGGCTGAGTATTGCGACCGCAAAGCAACCACCGGGAAGAATATACTTTTTCGGGTCCTCGTCCCTTTCCTGCTCTGCTACATAGGTGTTGTACAGGGTTATTCCCCGGTTCAGGGTATACTGTATCTCGTCTTCGTTTTTAAGACCTGACTGCTGGAGGGCGGCTTCCTGGGCGGCTACCTTCTGAAGCATCACTTCCTTCTTGGTCTGGAGGTCTACCTGCTCTGTACGGGCCTCCGAGCGGAGGTTCTGGTATTTTCTGAGTTGGTTTTCGTATTCCGGCTGCTGGATGTCCCGCTCGATGTTCCTGACTTCACCTATGAGCTGTGCATAGGTTTTTGCAGCGTCCGGAACAAGCTTGGATTCAAGCCTGGTTCTTTGTTCTTCAAGGATAGACAGAGCACCTTCGCTGTCCAGTGAAATATCGCCTGTGGCATTCAGGTTCCTGATACAGGATTTCAGCTCATTTATCATGCCGCGGCTTGTGGCGCTCCGGAGCTGACCTATGGAAACCGTATTTTCAAAGGCGGTTTCCGAAATGCCTTCCAGCATGGTGTTCAGCCAAAGCTCGGGGTATTCTATCACGGCACTGTCCGTTTCGTTATAGATAGACAGGAGATCCCGGTTAAAGTCTCTGGATATGAGATAATTCTTTCCTTTGTACTCGATCCGGAGCTGTCCGCTGTAATCTTCAGGATAATCCCAGGACTGGTATTTCCTGGACAGCGGCTTTCCCGAACGCCTTCCGAGACCGTAAAGCATGGCCTGGAGGAAGGAGTGCAGGGTTGACTTTCCGGCTTCATTATGACCGTAAATAATGTTCATGCCATCTTCAAGATGCATGTCAAAATTATGGAATTTACCAAATCCATCGATGTGGATGTCAACAAAACGCATGATCACTTACCACCCTTCTGAGATTTGAGTAAAGCATCTATACCGTAGTACAGGGCTTTCTTTTCCACGTAGCTCATGTCGTCGGGATCTTCCCGAAGAAGCTTTCGTATATAAAAACCGATCAGATCGGAGGGATGTTCTTTGTAAAGAGCGGCAAAATCATACTGTGGTTCCGAGTCATCCTGGACGCTTACGATCCTGTGATCATGTGTAAGGGAAGACAGGTCGAAGCGGACTTCCGGATCATGCTTTCCGGTGATGCGGAGCATGTAAATATTGTGTTCTCCGGAGGCTTTTATCGTGTTGGTAATGCTTCGCACAAGTGCATCATTGGTGGTCTTGTCATTAACCGTAAAATCAATCGGAATGTAAGATACCTGCGCGGTTTCTATAAATTCCAGCTTCTGAACCTTGTGGGTTATGGGGTTAATGTCTCCGAAATAAAAACCGTGAGGACCCGATTCCGTCATATCCAGAGGTTCCGGAGAACCTGAGTAGACAACCCTTCTTTCGATAACCTCAACAGGCTTGTGAAGGAATCCGAGAGCAATGTAATCAAAGGGAAGCTTATCGAGAGTTTCCACATCCACCGGCATATGATCCGGATCGCCTCCGTGAGCAAGAAGTATATGGATGTGGCCGTCATTTTCCGGTTCGATGGTATCTATGACAGTTTCCTTCAGTTCTCTTGAGTGATAGGAAAAACCATAGACCCTTGTGTTGATGTCATCAAAGTAGACCGAATCCGGTTTGTCACTCAGGATCCAGTGTACATTAGCGCTCCAGTTGAAGCTTAACAAAGCAGAGTTTGGGCTTATGCGGTCATTTTCGCCTGAAATGATCACGACATGTGTGGATGGTATGGAACCAAAAAGATAGTTGAGTTCCTGAAGATCCTTGTTCATGGGCTGGCGATGAAACAGATTGCCTGAGATAAAAAGGCAGTCAACGCTGAAATCACGACATTTTTCGATTATTCCCCTGAAAGTGGATTTAATGTCATTGGCACGATCCTTGCCCCAGGAACGATCCGAGTCCGGCGTCATACCCCAATTGATATCCGATGTGTGTATAAAACGCATTTGATGCTCCTACCTATTGGTGCCTGCCCCGGGCAAACATCAATATTCCCTAAAATCGATATATAACAATATTTTAACTTAAAAATATTAAATAAAAAAGAGTTTTAAATAAAATGAAAAACTATAGAAAGAGCCGGAAGGCATCTGTTTTGATGCGTTAAGCTTCGGCGTGAAAAATCAAAATCGGACCCCTTAGAAACCACTTGGTTCTTTATTCCTTAGTTCCCTCGCCGAGCAGGAGTTTTCGTCAGGGAAATCTCCTGCATTGGCGGGGACCCGGTGGTTCTCAGGGGTCCGATTTTATATTTTTCCGCTGAAGCGCCCCGTATTTAAACAGATGCCCTCCGGCTCTTTATCAGATGTCGCAGTTTCCGACTGTTCTTGGGAACGGAAGCACGTCACGGATGTTCTGGACACCGGTGATGTACATAACTGCTCTCTCGAAGCCAAGACCGAATCCGCCGTGGCGTGTTGTACCATACTTACGAAGGTCGAGATAGAACTTGTACTGATCCATCTCCATACCCATCTCTTCCATACGCTTAACCAGCTTGTCGTAGTCTTCCTCACGCTGTGAACCGCCCATGATCTCGCCGATTCCAGGTACGAGACAGTCAACGGCTGCAACAGTCTTTCCGTCAGGATTCTGCTTCATGTAGAAGGCCTTGATATCCTTAGGATAATCTGTAACGAATACCGGCTTCTTGAAGTGCTTCTCGGTAAGGAAACGCTCATGCTCGGTCTGGAGATCAACGCCCCATGAAACCTTGTACTCGAACTCGTCATTGTGCTCTTCAAGGAGCTTTACTGCATCTGTGTAAGTGATGCGGGCAAAATCCGAATTCATAACATGTGTAAGACGCTCAATGAGTCCCTTGTCCATGAACTGATTGAAGAATGCCATCTCTTCGGGAGCATTCTCAAGAACATACCTGATGATGAACTTGATCATGTCTTCCTCGCAGGCTATGACGTCATCGAGATCTGCGAATGCCATCTCCGGCTCGATCATCCAGAACTCTGCGGCATGGCGCTGAGTGTTGGAGTTCTCTGCACGGAAGGTTGGTCCGAAGGTATAGATATTTCTGAAGGCCTGTGCGTAGGTCTCGCCGTTCAGCTGTCCCGAAACGGTAAGAGATGTTTTCTTGCCGAAGAAATCCTGTGAGTAGTCGATCTGACCGTCAACCATAGGAGCTTCGTTGATGGGAAGTGTGGTTACCTGGAACATCTCACCTGCGCCCTCGGCGTCAGAAGATGTAATGAGAGGTGTGTGAACATATACGAAGCCTCTCTCCTGGAAAAATACGTGAATGGCATAAGCGATAAGTGAACGTACACGGAACACTGCCTGGAAGGTGTTGGTTCTCGGACGGAGATGTGTCATGGTACGAAGGTACTCAAGTGTATGTCTCTTCTTCTGAAGAGGGTAGTCGGGAGTTGTGGTGCCCTCCACCATTACCTCTGTTGCCTGAAGCTCGAAAGGCTGCTTAGCCTCCGGAGTTGCAACGATCTTTCCCTTTACGATGGCTGCCGCGCCAACACCGAGCTTTGCGATCTCCTGGAAATTGTCCATGTCATCGTGATAAACCACCTGAAGCGGTGAGAAGAAGGTTCCGTCTGAGATAACAAGGAAACCGAACTGTTTTGAGTCACGGTTTGATCTGACCCAGCCGCCTACGGTAACTTCCTTGTCATAGAAGGACTCTTTGTTTTTGAATATTTCTCTTAAAGTAGTAACTTCCATATCGAATGTTCCTCTGTTCTTTCTTTGGTAAAATAAATAATTAAACATTATACTTTAAAGACTTTTGGTTTTCAATGGTTCGGGCAGTGGTTTTGGTGAGAATTCCGCCCCCCTTGGTCCACCGGCTGAACTATAAAAAATGAAAACAATTTTCTCTGAAAAGTAAATAATAAAGTAAAATATCTGAATCATTATCATTATTTAACAAAAGTACAAATGAATATACATCGACTATAGTAAAAATCACCATTTTTGTGTTAACAGAGTATAAATCCGGTGCTATAATAAAAAGAGCTTGAATACAATTAACACTTAACTAACACTATGAGGTGATGACGTGATTAAAAAAGAAATGATCGCCATGCTGCTTGCTGGCGGCCAGGGTTCACGCCTTGGCGTACTTACAAAAAATGTCGCGAAGCCTGCAGTTTCTTTCGGTGGCAAGTATTCAATTATTGACTTCCCACTTTCAAACTGCATCAATTCCAGCGTTGACACTGTCGGCGTACTGACTCAGTACAAACCATTACGTCTGAATGCCCACATCGGAATTGGTATTCCATGGGATCTTGACCGTAACAGAGGAGGTGTAACCATCCTTCAGCCATACGAGTCACAGACCGGGGCTGACTGGTTTTCAGGTACCGCCAACGCCATCTATCAGAACATCGAGTATATCGATAACTACTCACCGGATTATGTTCTGATCCTGTCCGGAGATCATATTTACAAGATGGATTATGAAGTGATGCTGGAGTACCACAAAGCCATGAATGCCGACTGTACCATCGCTTCCATGCCGGTTCCTATGGAAGAGGCAAGCCGTTTCGGTATCACGGTAACAGATGAGAACAACAGGATTATCGATTTCCAGGAGAAGCCAAAGGAGCCTAAGTCAAACCTTGCTTCCATGGGTATCTATATTTTCTCATGGCCTATCCTGAGAGAGGCCCTTATCACAAACAAGGACGTTCCGGGGGAGGATTTCGGAAAACATATCATTCCATATCTTTTCCAGGGCGGAAAGCGTATATTCGCTTATGAGTTCAACGGCTACTGGAAGGATGTAGGAACACTTCAGTCCTACTGGCAGTCCAACATGGAGCTGGTTGCAATCATTCCTGAGTTCAACCTTTACGAGGAGTACTGGAAGATTTATACAGATACCAAGAATCCTGCACCTCAGTTCATTTCTCAGAATTCACAGGTAGAGAGATGTCTCATTGCCGAGGGTTGCGAGATTCACGGAGAGGTTCACAATTCGGTTATCGGTGAAGGTGTTATCATCGAATCCGGTGCAGTTGTCACCGACTCTGTCATTATGTCCAATGCTGTTATCGAAGCGGGTACAAAGATTGATAAGGCCATCATTGCCCAGGACGTAAAGATCGGAAAGAACTGCGAGCTCGGTGTTGGTGAGTATGCACCAAGCGTTTATGACAGTAGAGTATATAATGCTGAACTTGTAACTGTAGGAGAAGGTTCTGTGATTCCTGACAATGTTAAGGTCGGCAGAAACACCGCTATCTATGGCGTGACAACAGCGGAGGATTATCCTGACGGATTACTCGCAAGCGGCGGAGCAATCATTAAGGAGGACGGCGAGATATGAGAGCGATAGGTATTATTTTAGCAGGTGGAAACAATAAACGTATGAGAGAGCTTTCCAACAAGAGAGCCATCTCAGCCATGCCTGTGGCAGGCTCATTCAGAGCCATCGATTTTGCACTTTCCAATATGTCTAACTCACATGTTCAGAAGGTTGCGGTATTAACACAGTACAATTCAAGATCACTCAATCAGCATCTGTCATCCTCCAAATGGTGGGATTTCGGACGTAAGCAGGGTGGACTTTATGTATATACACCGACCATTACGGCAGAGCACAGTGACTGGTTCAGAGGAACTGCTGATGCGCTTTACCAGAACCTCGAGTTCCTTAAGTCATCACATGAGCCATATGTTATCGTTGCAGCAGGTGACGGTATTTACAAGCTTGATTACAACAGGGTGCTTGAGTATCACATCGAGAAGAAGGCTGATATCACAGTGGTTGTTAAGACCATGGAGCCCAATACCGATGTATCCAGATTCGGATGCGTTAAGCTTAATGATGACGGCCGTGTAGTTGATTTCGAAGAGAAGCCCATCGCTACAGATGCCAATACAATTTCCTGCGGTATCTATGTAGTTCGCAGACGCCAGCTTATAGATTTCCTTGAGAAGGCTCATGAAGAGGATCGTACCGATTTCGTTAATGACATCCTTGTTCGTTATAAGAATGTAAAGAGAATCTACGGATATAAGATAGAGACTTACTGGTCCAATATTTCTTCTGTAGAGTCCTACTATCAGACAAACATGGATTTCCTTAAGAGAGATGTACGTGATTATTTCTTCCGCACATTACCGGGAGTTTATACAAAGCTTGAGGATAACCCTCCTGCAAAGTACAATCCGGATTGTAATGTAAGACATTCTATCCTTGCAAGCGGATGTATCGTAAACGGTACAGTTGAGAACTCTGTTCTTTTCCGTAAGGTATACGTAGGAAACAATTGTGTAATCAAGAACTCAATCATTCTTAATGATGTTTATATCGGAGACAATACGGTTATTGAAAACTGTATCGTTGAGAGCAGAGATACTATCCGTGCCAACACCACCTACATCGGAAGCCCTGATGACATAAAGATCGTTGTTGAGAAGAATGTAAGATATCAAATGTAATAAGCGTCTTTTATGACAACAGAAGGGAGCAGATATGCAGGTAACAGACGTGCGGATCCGAAAAGTGGATAAAGAAGGCAAGATGAAGGCTATTGTATCTATAACCTTTGATAACGAGTTCGTGATCCATGACATTAAGGTGATAGAGGGTGAAAAGGGGCTCTTCATTGCGATGCCGTCAAGAAAGACTGCTGATGGAGAGTATAGAGATATCGCTCATCCTATCAAGTCATCTACAAGAGATGCCGTTCAGAGTATCATCTTAGATAAGTATCAGGCAGAGATGATCAGTGAGGCAGAAGGTTTTTGATTTTAACTGTCATGGTTAAAAAGAAGGTAAGTCGGAGTCGTTGCCTTAGGGCGGCGACTCCTTTTCCTTGCTTTTGGATAAGAAAAACAGTAATATGCAACAGACCTTGATGAATAAAGGAGATGGATAAACATTATCCTGTGTTTCAACGAGGGTAAAAAAGTGTAACAGATCAGCCGGTGGACCATG
>JAGAXP010000014.1 GCA_017940955.1 Oribacterium sp. | reverse complement strand
TTATATTTTGAAGAAGTTAATCGTGAACCAGTGGTCTATCATTGGACTTACAAAATGGATGAGATTAGCGAAGAGGAAGCAACTGAAGCTGGAGTAAAATCCAATGAAGAATGTAACAGTTAATTATTATTCGGTGTACTAATCTTAGTTGCTGTCCGGCTTTATAATGATCTCATCCGGCATTTTCAGCCCAAAAATCTCCCTGGCCTTTTCCATGGTAAACTCTTTTGTCTTCACGTATATTTTTTTCTGTTCAAGCTCCTCAGAAAGCTGTTTCTGGGCGTCGATATCAGCCTGAAGGCTTTCCTCCTGAAGCTGATATTCTCTATCCTGTTCCTTCAGGGTGACACTCCGCACATGCATGGCAAACGCAATAAACATCACGACTATCGTGATACCTACGATGGCCAAACGGTTTGAAAATGTATTCTTACTCTTATATCTGTTTTTCATATAGCATATCCCTCTGCCATCATTATAATCATAAACCTTCTAAATATCAATCCGGGGCTCCATGCCGAAAATCCTCGGGGCTCCGTGCCGAAAATCCTCGGGGCTCCGTGCCGAAAATCCTCGAGGCTCCGTACCGAAATTTCCCGAAGCTCCGTGCCGAAAATCCCCAAGGCTCCGTACCGGAAATTTCCGCAGATTTACATCGATGCAAAAAAGTCCCGTCAAAGTCTGATTTGTCATAAAAACACAACGCCTTAAAGATACTCGTACATGTCCTTCGAATCTTCTTTGTGAACAGTTTCCTGAATTGTAGTAACCCTGACCTTTACAGACTTTGTTCCGAAGGAGATCTCGATCACATCCCCCGCCTTCACCTCTGTGCCGGCCTTCGCCACCTTATCGTTAATGCTTACACGTCCGGCATCACAGGCCTCATTGGCAACCGTACGTCTCTTAATAAGTCTCGAAACCTTAAGATACTTGTCTAATCTCATAACTTTCCTTTTTTAGTGTTTAAAAGAAATCCACCGGGGACGTATCTCGCCGGCGAAATACGTCCCCGGTAAATACGCCCCGGTAAATACGTCACGGTAAATACGTCACGGTAAATACGCTCCGGTAAATATGTCCCGGTAAATACGTCACGGTAAATACGCCCCGGTAAATATGTCCCCGGTGGATAAATTCAGTAAGAGGATGGCTGCAAGACAGCCATCCTCTTTCTACTACCTGAGTTTCTTTTTTAATCTTCATCCCAAAGGATTCAACACGCTTTGAGCAATTAGTTGATTCTATCCTTAAGAGCCTTACCAGCCTTGAATCTGGGTGCCTTTGAAGCCTCAATCTTCATTGTCTCACCTGTTCTTGGGTTTCTTCCCTCACGGGCAGCTCTCTCAGCAACATCGAATGTACCGAAGCCGATAAGCTGTACCTTGTCTCCATCAGCAAGTGCGTCTGCGATTGCATCAAATACGCTCTTTACTGCAGCCTCTGCATCCTTCTTTGAAAGATCAGCCTTCTTAGCAACCTCTGCTACCAATTCAACTCTATTCATGTTCTTTTCCTCCGTAATCCCATATGGTTTGTTTTCCTGTTTAAACAGGCCCAAATGGATCATATACTTTGTTTTACCTTAGAAATTATACTTTTATATAACACCCGTGTCAACCAAGAACCGCATTATTACGCGGTTTTTAGGCATTTTTGATATTTTTGTCACCGGGGCTTCTTTTTAAACGAATGAGCGTTTTTTCCAAGTGCTCCATGGTCTCGTTAATGGTCCAGGTTTTCTCTCTCGTACTCTGCCGGAATACAAATCCGGGCGCCGCTCCTCCTGAAAATCTGAGCTGTCCGTGATTCTCCTGAACCACCTCAGGTATGGCGTCAACATTGATATCTGCCTTAGCATCCAGAAGGATCTTAAACATTCCCTTCCTGATGTCGATCTCGGTGGCATAGCACTGGTGTCCGAGAGCTCTCAGCTTTGCGATCTCCAGAAGATTCTCACACTCCTTTGGAAGCTCTCCGAAACGATCGATAAGCTCGTCCTGTATATCGCTGTGATCCTCTTCATTCATTATTGAAGAAATCCGCTTATAGGCATCCAGCTTCTGAGATTCATTGGAAATGTAGGAATCCGGGATAAAGGCATCGATATCACAGTTTATCTGAGTATCGAACTCTACAGTCTCACTGACTTCTCCCTTTTCCGCCTTTACCGCAGTGTTCAAAAGCTTACAGTAAAGATCGTAACCCACAGCCTCCATATGACCGTGCTGCTCCGCGCCCAAAACATTACCTGCGCCTCGTATCTCCAGATCTCTCATGGCTATACGTATGCCTGAGCCGAGCTGGGTGAACTCCTTAATGGCCTTGAGTCTCTTCTCCGACTCCTCCGTAAGCATCCTGCCACGTCTGTACATAAGGAATGCATACGCCGTACGGCTGGACCTTCCCACACGGCCCCTCAGCTGGTAAAGCTGCGAAAGGCCCATGCGCTCCGCATCCTGAATTATCAGGGTATTGGCATTGGGGATATCCAGTCCCGTTTCGATAATGGTGGTGGAAACCAGGACATCCACTTCCCCGTTTATAAACTGCAGCATAATGTCTTCCAGCTGGTTTTCAGTCATCTTGCCGTGGGCATATGCCACCTTTGCGTCCGGACAAAGCTTCTGAACATGGGCTGCTATGTCAGCGATATTGTTCACCCTGTTGTAAACATAGTAAACCTGTCCGTTTCTCGCAAGCTCACGGTTGATAGCCTCACGGATCAGCTCATCATTGTACTCCATAACATAGGTCTGGATGGGACGGCGGTCCATGGGCGGTTCCTCCAGGACCGACATATCCCTGATACCCGCAAGAGACATATGGAGAGTTCTCGGTATAGGGGTAGCTGTAAGAGTCAGAACATCCACCTCCTGTTTCAGATTCTTGATCCTCTCCTTATGCGTAACTCCGAATCTCTGCTCCTCATCGATGATAAGAAGACCCAGATCTTTGAACTTTACATCCTTACTGAGAAGCCTGTGAGTTCCCACCACGATGTCCACCCGTCCGGCCTTCAGATCCTCTATGGATTTTTTGATCTGCTGCGGTGTCCTGAATCTGCAAAGCAGGGCAATGTTTACCGGGAAGCCCTTCATTCTCTCCACAAAGGTGTTGTAGATCTGCTGTGCAAGGATAGTGGTTGGCACGAGATACGCCACCTGCTTTGAATCCTGCACTGCCTTAAAAGCTGCCCTCAGGGCTATCTCGGTTTTTCCGTAACCCACATCGCCGCAGATGAGTCTGTCCATGATCTTATGGCTTTCCATATCCTGCTTTGTGGCATCGATGGCAAGCTCCTGATCCACAGTCTCAACATAGGGAAACATTTCTTCAAATTCCTTCTGCCAGACCGTATCACTTCCAAACTTGTAACCTGCCGTATTCTGCCTTGCAGCATAAAGCTTCACAAGATCCTTTGCGATCTCCTTTACCGCATGCTGGACCCTCTTCCTGGTTTTCTGCCAGTCGGTGCTGTTCAGCTTATTGAGCTTCGGAGCCTTCCCCACATCCTGACTCGCATACTTCTGTATGCCCTCAAGCTTTGTTGCCGGAAGATAAAGATTTCCCCCGTCCCCGTACTCAACCTTTATATAGTCCTTGGTAATGCCTTCGGATTTAATGCGTTCGATGCCCCGGTAGATACCTATTCCGTGGGACTCATGAACCACATAATCCCCCACGGACAGTTCGCTGAGCTTTGAGATCTTCTGACCGTCAAACTTTTTCTGTTTACGTTTTTTACGTGCCATCTCGGCATTACCGAACATGTCGCCTTCCGTAAGCAGTACAAACTTCTCCTCGGGGAACTGATAACCGCTGTTGAGAACTCCGAACTTTACCTGTATGGCTCCGCGGGTTTCCTCATTTCTCGCAGTTTCAAGAGAGCCCGTTGTACCTACAGGATTATGCTTTCTGCCATTTTTCACTGCACCTCCGGCATTCACCTCTTCAGGATTTTTATTTCCGGATCCCTTTACGGAAGAAGAGCCCACTCCGGAAACGCTGTCCACAGAAACATCCGGACAGTAAGCCCTGAGATCATAGTCCCTTAAGTCCTGGGCAAGTCTTGACGCTCTGGTTCTCGACGGACTGAGAAGAACTATCTCATACTTTTCCTTCTGCCAGCGCTTAAGATCATTTATCAGAAGATCAAAGCCGGATTTATACGGTGTGACTTCACTGGTTTCAAACCGGAATTCCTCTACTGTCTTAAACTCCGTAAGATTATTTCCCAGAGTGCTGAAGGCTATGGTTTTGTTCCCGGAAAGCCTCTCCATGATCTCGTTTATTCCATATATCAGCTTGTCGGGATCCCTCTCATCCTGAAGTCCCATGCCGTTTTCTTCCAGCACTGCCGCAAGCTTCGCATGGCTCTCGACTTCCCTGAGTCTCGCTTCAAAGCTTTCCCTGAACTCGGTTTCCACCATCTGTCCCCGCTCCTTAAGACGGTCAGGTTCATCCACAAAGATCAGGGTATCCTTGTCAAAGTAATCCAGAAGGCTGACTTCCTTCTCCTTTGAATTCTTTCCTCTTGAAGCCCTGTCTGAAGCCGGATATATCTCAACCTCCTGAAGATTCTCTATGGAGCGCTGACTTTCCGCATCAAAGGAACGTATATTGTCGACTTCGGTATCCCAGAACTCGATTCGAACAGGATTCTCCGCAGTGAAAGGATATATATCTACGATGCCGCCTCTCATGGAAAACTCTCCCATGGACTCAACTTCAGCCATTCTTTCATAACCTAGTTCAGTGAGCTTTTGGGATAATGCCTCCATCTCCACAACCATACCGGGATGGATATTAAGAACCGACTCCGTAAATTCTTCTCTTTTCAGCACCTTATCCATCAGTGCATCAATGGACGAAACCACAACACCGGATTCATCCTCCATAAGATGCTTAAGCACCTCTACCCTTTGTCTCGTGATGAGGTTTCCCTGAGTATCTGCCTGATAAAACAAAAAATCCTTAGCGGGATAGTACCAGGCATCCTCGGAAAAAGCATGTATATCCTTTACAAACTGCTTGCCCTTCTGTTCGTCCTTTACAACCAGAAGCTTCCACTTTTTGCAGGGTTTTCCGTCGTCACCTGTTTCAGCATTCTCCGTCATACCGTTTAGAGAGACCAGAAGCTGCGCTTTGACAGGGTCCACAGTTCCTGTAACCGAAAGAGGACCTCTTCCACTCTTGAGAGCAAGCTCTAGTTCACTATAGGTTTTTGTTCTTAAAAATGGGTTCGGCATACATCTACCCTTTCCAAAGTCTGATCCATGATTCTCTCATTCAGAGTTTTCCTGTCAAAACATATTTCTTCTTTGAACCCCATGTCATTTCCCAAAATCCATGATGCAGTGCTTAAACGCTTTGAATCATCTTAAAGCTTCATGGGGTTATATTTATTCATTGCATGTTCTGTTCCGTTATCGATTATATCAAGAGCCGCATTTGCCGCCTCTTCATACATCTCCTTCATGATCTTTTCATCGGTCTGTCCGAATCTTGAAAGAACATGTGCCGCAAGATCCATATTGTCCGGTTTCATTCCCACTCCCACACGAACTCTTGCAAATTTTTCGGAGCCAAGAGATGCGATGATGGATTTAAGTCCGTTATGACCTCCGGCTGAGCCTGACGGTCTTATGCGCATACGGCCTACATCAAGGTTGATATCATCGGAAAACACAATTATGTGTTCAGGCTCTATCTTATAAAAATTAGCGAGTGGCGCTATGCAGTTTCCCGAAAGATTCATATAGGTAAGGGGCTTTACGATGACGATCTGCTCAATTCCCTTTGCACTGTCATATCTTACCTTTGTATATGCACCATTAAACTTGGTTTCATTAAGCTTTTCGCCGCCAAGCTTGTCAAGCAGCGCATCTATTGCTTCGAAGCCAACATTATGTCTGGTTCCTTCATACTTTCTCTCAGGATTTCCGAGACCGGCAATCAAATACATCTGTTTTCCTCCAATGCTGTAACTTTTTTGTAACGGCTCAGCCGGTGGACCATGGGGACGGAGTTGGTGGTCCACCGGCTGAACTGCTACGGTAGTAATGGAAGTAAAAATGGGCAGACATCCCAAGTATTGACTGGAATGTTTGCCCATTATCTATAATGGTAACCGATATTTTGGAATGATTCCCTATGACTATTTCTTTTGCGGATTCCCG
>JAGAXP010000185.1 GCA_017940955.1 Oribacterium sp. | reverse complement strand
GGAACTAACTGAACTCAGAGTAAAGGATATTCATTTTGATGAAGGTTTGATTTACATTTCCAGACAATATGATGAATACACCGGAGAAATAAAGCTGCCTAAGTACAATAGCGTAAGAGAAGTTCCCATTGCAGGAGAAGTGTGGAACATTCTTGAATATGCCTGTAAAGATAAAAGTGCGGAACATTTGCTTTTCCCTTCTGGCACTCTAAATGCCTCTCAAAGGGCATTAGATCATCACATCCGGGGAAACATGTTTGTACTCCGCTGAACGCATTTCAGGGCTTCAAAAGCACACTGTCCACGATCTACGGCACGATGGAATATCCATGTGGGTCAGAAGAGGCATACTTCCTCAAGATATATCACGATTTGCAGGTCATAAATCGGTGAGCTTTACACTTGAACGATACTATCGTCAAACCAAGAAAATTGATACGACAACAATAGAACTCATCAGTGTGAAAAAGATTCTTGAACATTCTCTTTCTACCACAACTTAAAAGACTATTGTATAAAAACATGTCCTATTATCATGCTGATGAGAGGAAAAAATTGAAAATAGTTCATTATCTCCATGATTGATAATGTATGCTGGGGTTACGTATCTTAAGAAAGATTCTGACGATGAATTATGACTACCATGATGTCCTACCTTATAAACATCAGAATCAAGCTCTGCTCCGAAGTGGTTAGTTATATCATAAAGCTCTTCTTCCTCGGCATCTCCTACGAACATGAAGGAAGTATTTCCACACACGTTACCTTCAGAACAATAGAATTATTATTTGGGTCATCATATTTACGGGTAGGGCCAAGTACCTTTACATCACATGAACCTAGCGTGAATGTCTGACCAGTAACAGGTATTGTAGGGTTTATATATTTATAAATTAAAGCATCAATCACGCCTCTATAGTATTTATTATCTTTTTGATAATCAGGCATCATCACTGTATCTATTGGAACATTAGTTATTACAGATGCAGCACCACCAATATGGTCTGAGTCAGGATGAGTTAAAACAAGATAATCAAGTTTCTGAACCCCTTGCTTCTGAAGGAATAATCGTATCTTTGTACCTGATTCTGGTGTACCAGTATCAATTAACATGGAGTGATCATCTGAAGTAAGTAGTTCTGCATCTCCCTGTCCTATGTCTATATAATTTACAGTAAGATTTGTTGATACTTATTGAGTTGATTGTATGCTTTGATTTTCATCGACTGTATTTTCTACGACAGCTGTATCTTCTGGTAATAATGAGCTTATGTCATAGGTTGCATCCACTGAAGTATTATTCTGTGCTAATACAGTTGATGTAGACTGAATTCCTGAACATCCAGTCAATAGCGACATTGATAGTAAAATAATCGCCGCTTTAAGTCTAAACAATATTGTCTCCTTTAGTGTTAATTTTCATAGTGAGAGAAGTAAATAAAATACCTCGGTAATATAACCGAGGCATTAACGCTGTAAATATGCTTTTAAAATTATTAGTGGCAAACTTTACAAGCTGTAAATCCCTGAGAGATAAGAAGCTGCTCATTGTTTGCATAGCCCTTATTCTCTGCATAAATATCATCAGCCTTATTACATGAAGGCACATGATACTTATGTGTATTTGTGTTGACAATGATGCTATATCCTTCAAATGGAGTTGAAGATACACCCTGATAACCATTCATGATTGCAGTGCTAGCCTGCTGAGTGTTTACCTGAACAGCTTGAGTCTGAACTACTCCGTTTACAGTCCAAGCACCGGTAGCGTCTACAGTCATTCCATCTGATGTTACTGTATTCATTAAACAGTAGCCAGCTTCATTAAAATAATAACATTCTGAAATCCCGTCATTATTACCATCAATCCACTGCCAGCCAAGACTACGTGTACCATTATCGTTCAGATAATACCATCCAGTTGCATCCTGACCCCATGTTCCAGCTATTGAAGTAACAGCCATTGAGCCAATTAAACAAAGAGTTGAGATGAAAGCTTTAATAGATTTTCTCATACCATTCCCTCCATTACTCTACGCAAAAGTAGCCTTATTATAGCATAGTTTGAACATAATGTGTTAGGCGAAAGCAAAAAGAGTAGTTATAGTATTTAAGAATTGTATAACTACTCTTTCAACTTTTTAAATATTCTATATTGGTTTCCGAGACCATGAGTTATAGGACTGGTAGGATTATACATTATCAGGTCTTTTTTAAAGGAGTTATATTGTCGAACTATATTAGTAGAATCATGTTTTAGTTAAAAAAATTCTGGAGTATGAATATGTCAAATAATCAGAAAAAAACCTTCTTTACTATATTACGAGACGCCCTAAAAGACGGATATCGAGCTTTTATAAATGAATTGAACAAAGATTCATCGGTTAAAGAAGAGACAAAAGAATATGAGAGACCTATTGAAATAACTGCAAAAATAGAAACCGTTTCAGAACCTAAGAATCATGTCCCCGTCAGGTACACTGAAGAAGATTTAAGACAACTGTTTTTACATAGTAAAGGATGGACTGTCACTTCGAGAGCAAAAAAGGCTAAACAACCGAGAGGTGGGTATCTTCGCCCAAGAGATATGAAAAAGATTGATTTGCAATTAAATCCTGTGAGAGGAATAGATGAGTTGAATCCTGATGAAGCCACTAATGCTGGACTTGTTGGTATGGCAGTAGATTATCTAACGAGGGTCATGATTGGTGATAGTGTTGAAGAAGCTTTTAAAATTTCATTACTTGGGGCAAAAATAATCAAAGAAGAGGAAAAAGCTCGTTCTCTTATATCTCGGATTAACGGTCTAAACAAAGAGTCTGTAATATGTGCTGTTAAACTTTCTGGTTTTGATGTGGTTTACAGGGCTGGAAGAATGGGATATAGACCTGTAGATGAAATCATACCTGATGATGCAACCATTGATAATATCATTATTATGGTAAAGAGGTCACAACAATTCTTCAAGATTTTTGGGCCATGTGTGATGTCAGGATTCACTTTCGAAGGTGGATATACAGATATTATTGTAAATGGTGATGGTGATTATCTGACTCCAGATACTTTAGTGGATTTCAAAGTATCTAAAAATAACATAACTACTGCTCAGACTCTTCAGATTTTGATATATTGGAGAATGGGATTACATTCAATTCATTCTGAATTTCAGAATGTTAAATATTTAGGAATATATAATCCAAGGGCAAATATATTAGCACGGATATCTGTTGACAAGATATCCCCCGAAGTAATAAAAATAGTTGAGTATGACTTGATTGGATATAGATGATAGAAATACGGACGGTTAGGTTAATCCCTAATCCGTCCGTTACTTTTACCATTTATATGAGTAAAATACAGTGCTTGATATATCAGAAACATTGCCTGAGTACAAGGAAATTGAGAATGGAGTATTGCTATCAGGCTTAAGTTCGTCAACAAACGTTGATTCGATTGAAATTACTTCATCGTTTGAGTTTCTTCCAATGGAGAGTACATAAGCAGTTTCTATCGGATAATTATTTGGGTTGTGGATTTCACCTACAATTTTGTTATTTCTTATAGTTCCGTTTACAACCTCAAGCTCTTTATACTCGTCAATAGAACTTGCTCTCTTCAAATCACTATCATCTATATCTTTCATTTCAAATTCAACAGTTGCAGGTGTTTCATCAACGGAAAATGCCTGAGAACCATAAGTGAATTCTCTTTGAGGATAAATGATACTTAAAGTTTGGTCGGTAGTGTCAATTAAAGCTCCATTTGCATCTTTAGCTGTAATTCTGAAGCTTGGATATTCAACAGCTACATCTTCGTTTGGATTATATATGGTTACATAATAGTCCATGTAACCGGATTCACTAACTGTCCATCCTGAGTCTTTTATCTCTAAAGGTTTAAAATCAATAGAATCGATTCTTACAGACCCGAAGGCAGAATCAGGAATTGCTGAAACATTCCAGTCACCTTTTACGAGCGATACTTCTTTGGTTTGCCCCTGAATAGTTACTTTGTAAGAGATTTTACCGTTGTCATAGATAAACTTCTTCGTGTCATCACTTGATGAGAGAATACCATTTCCTGCGTAGGTATTTTCAGAAGTCCATTCATATTTATTGGTATCTTCTGTTGGAGCTACATATGTTCCCACCCAATATGTGTATGGTTTTTCGTCTCCATCTAAGATGAAAAATACACCCATCATACCATCATCTTTGATAGTTGCAGCCATATAAGATTTCTCATGGTCTTCCTGAATCCATAGGCCTGTTAAATTAAGAGGTTCTGCTAATGCTGTAGTTGCTACTTCTGTAACGACAGCATTGGTCTCTTTAGATGATTCTGTAGAAGCAACAGTAGTTTTTGTTTCTTCAGATGTTTTAGAACCACAGGCTACGAGCATACTCACTGTAAAAAGTAGAGATAGTCCAAGTGAAAGTTTTCTTTTCATTTCGTCACCTACCTATAAAAATTGTTGATATATAATGATGGCAACGTGTTTATAATACGAATGCCCTAACATGTTACTTATCGACATAATCTTGACGGATATTAATAGCCTGAATCATAAGAATAAGCGTTTATCATTATTAAAACAAACAATAGTTCTTGAAAAAATATTAAAATGCGATTATAATAATCTCAGAACGCAAGTTTGATTTATGGAGTAATCTACTATGATAGATATAAAACCAAAGGCACTTGCATTTCTGATAGAGAACAATAACCGGGTTGTCGAAGTCCAAGTTGCTAGTGTGAACGAGGGCATGAGTATTGTAAAACCGCTGTATTCCAATGGTGGTTTCAGAGTCAGAAACAACAGGCTCTATGAGACTCAGGAAAAGCAGAAGAGGTAGTAAAAGAAATAACTCGTAAGAGAGTCGTTCAGAATGGGGAGAAACCATTGTCGACAAATCAAAAAATAGTGTTCATGCATCCACATCCATTAGGTTGGTAGGAGATGTAAGAGATGAGTAGAAGATTTCCTGTAGATGTAATACTTCAACATAATATAGATGGAACGATAATACCGTATAGGCTCAGATTTACCTCTGAAGAAGGCGAGAGACAGGTATATCCTGTAAAGGGATACCGGGACTTATCAGGAGAAACAAGAACTATGCCAGATGATGTCACTGTGTAAGGTAAAGATATAGTATTCCAGTGTAAGCTACAAGTTAATAACCAGTAGCGGATGATTTATCTATATCGTAAGCCAGATGGTTCATCATGGTTTATGACAGTAATAAATTAACGCATTTTTAAAGAGAGGAGTAACTTATGGCAAAATATGTATATCCAGCAATATTTACTAAAGAAGAAAGTGGCTTATATTCTGTAGAATTTCCTGATATTGAAGGATGTATAACTTGTGGCGATAATTTAGCAGACGCACTTTACATGGCACAGGATGTTCTAGCTTTTACACTTTATGATTACGAACGAGATAAGAAAACCGTTCCAATACCTTCTGATCCCGACAAAATAGAAGTATCAAATGGTTCATTTGTCAATTATGTTCTTTGCGAAACATTGGATTATCAGAAAAAAGGAATAGAAATGAGCTCAACCACAGAAGAAATGACAAATTTCACATTTAAAATAGATAAAAAGACCAGAGAAGGATATTGCGCACTTTGTGAAGCTTTAGGACTTTCTATGTCCGCTGCCACACTTGCTTTGATACGACAGGCAGTACGTTCACAGAGCATGACATTTTCATTAAAAGATTCCAACGGCTTTACCTTAGATGAAGCGGCAGAGTTGAAACGTCGAATCGAAGACATTGAAAAAGGCAAGGTATTCCAGCACGATATCATCGAGGAATAATAATGAGGAATCTACTATGGCAGTCTAATGCATGGACAGAGTATGAAGCCATACACTAAGGTACTAATCAATGTTATTAAACAAGGAATTGATTATATGACTAACGAGCAAGCTTGGAATTATGCTATAGGTATGATAAAAGTTGATGGTCTTGAACCAACAGAAGACTTTAAGCAATATATAGAAAAAGAAAAACGAGGTGAATTAACCACCGAAGACCTAAAACGATACTTAGACAAAAAATATAAGATGAAAAATCAAAATGATATCGAACAAATCTTGTTAGAAACAGATGAGTGCGCGGAAACTAATCCTGAGAGGTTAATTCATGGCGAAGTTTTTGGGATGTTAAGACAACAGATAAATGAAAAAAGGGGGCAATTTAGCGATCAAGATTGACACTTGATACGTAACGGGTTACACTATAATCATGATTAAATCATTTGCACACAAAGGACTGAAAGAGTTCTACGAAACCGGATCAAAAAAAGGAATACAGGCTGAACATGCCCCAAAGCTCGGAAGAATGCTTGACAGACTTGATGCAAGTACTTCAGCACAAGACATGAACCTGCCGGGTTACAGACTACATTCATTAAAAGGTGATAAACAGGACATGTGGTCTGTGACAGTAAATGGCAATTGGAGAATTACCTTTTACTTTGAAGGCAATGACGCATATCTTGTAGATTATTTGGATTACCACTAAGGAAGGAGGAACTGGAAATGACGAGAAGACCAACCCATCCGGGAACTATACTTTTGGAGGATGTAATAAAGCCATTAAATCTTTCGATTACAAGCGCGGCACAGATGCTTGGAGTCACCAGAAAAGCACTATCAGAGTTTGTAAATGAGAAAACTGCATTAAGCCCTGAAATGGCAATAAGGATAGGCAAAGCCACAAATACATCTCCGGAAAGCTGGATGAACATGCAGCAAAAACTCACTCTATGGGAAGCAGAACAACATTCACCTGACAACGTTATTCCTTTCCCTAGCATTAACTCTGAAGAACCTGTATCTATGCAAATGTAACACATTTATAATTCAATCAGGTCTCCAATGAGGTCTCCAATGCCGAAAACCTTAGGAAATCCAATGGTAAGATATCGGTCTCCAAAACCGCTCATGGGGGTTCGAATCCCTCAACCCCTGCTCTATAAAAGGGCAGTAAATCAAGGATTTCTGAGGAATCGGGAATCTTTTTTTGTTGTCCTTAGAGATAAATTTCTTATCAAAATGGACCCCAGCGTGGTCTCCAATTTGGTCTCCAAAAAAGTCTGAAATAATCTTATATACAGTAATTACAAATTCTTACACGGATTCCTTATATCTTCAGAATATGTAAGTTCCGGTATATTTCCCTAGCATTATTCAGAATCCTATACTTATCATGTAGGGTAGTTTAATGAGAGGGTAATGCTTATGAAAAAAGAATCTGCTCAACAGTCAGACGTATTCGCTGAACTTTAGTAAGGGTAATGACAATGAATACTTCAGACATATGGATACTCCATATTATACTGACTCCCAGGACGATAAGCCCATAGCAGTCTTTGATTCTCAAACTCATTCATAATAATTGATATGGTATTATGGATGTATATGATAATTACAGTGGAGGACTCAAATGACAATTCAGAATCCTAACTATATGTACTATAAGCAGCTTGCAGACACATGGAAGAGCGCTGACGGTTCCATAACTGCCATACTTACTGATACTGTTAATATTACCGTTAATTATGGAAATGCAACAATTAATGGTTATTACGATGTGGTTCCGGCAGGCCTGGATATGACAACTTCATTTCCGGGTCTTATGGGCTTGGGAATGATGGGCGCTTCAGATGGTTTTTCATATCAGCATAACTTCGGTGAGGATCTGAAAATAAAGCTTGGTGAAACGGTCCTCAAGTATCAGGCGCGTACTATGAACTGATAGCCCTGTTTACGACGACATCAGATTGACAAAAATCATCACATCTATAGATATTAAATAGATTTTTTTCGGAGGTGATATAAATGGTCGATTATGGATTAACCGGCAGGGTAGCTTTGATCACAGGAGTAAATAACCCCCAGGGTATTGGCGCAGCCACAGCTTTGGCATTTGCAAGAGAAGGAGCAAAGCTGGTTTTGGTATATAAGAAAGTGGACCGACCCTTTGATCCCCATAAAACAGGCAAAAACGGAGTGGACAGATATTATGCCGCCAATGCCGGAAACGCGGATTATCTGGAAGGAAAACTCCAGGAAATGAATACGGACTATCTGATTTTCGAAGGGGATATTTCAGATGAAGATACCGTAAAAAAGATCTATACATCGGCTTTTGAAAGATTCGGAAGAGTCGATATCCTGGTCAATAATGCCGCAACAGATGATGAAACCGGTTCCGACACCATAGAAGCCATCACTCAAAATGTTATCGATGATACATTTTCGGTAAATGTCCGGGGAAGCCTTCTGATGATAAGAGAATTTGTGAAACAGCGCGGCGATTACGGAAGAATTCTTAATGTTTCCACGGATGCGGCACAGATTTTTGCCGGTCAGATAACCTATGGAGCAAGCAAAGCTACGATGGAAGCATTAACCCGCAGTATCGCCCTTGAGGTTGCAAAATATGGAATAACCGTTAATTGTATAGCCCCGGGACCAACTCAGACAGGATGGATAGATGAGGATTTTGAAAAAGTGGTTATTCCGCTTATCCCTATGGGAGAGTTGATCCAGCCTCAGGATATTGCTGAAACCATGCTGTTCCTGGCAAGTGAACAGGCACGGATGATAACGGGACAGGTTATAAAAGTTTCCGGCGGGAAAGCACTGTAATAGGGGAAAAAGTAAGACCAGCAGGACATATATCGGATGGCAGATGACTAATGACCCTTGACGAGATGCCAGAACATTTTTAAAGTGCAGCTGTAAGGAGGAGAGAAATGTCTCCTCTTACAGCTGCACTTTTTTTTTACGTATCATTGAATTTTGGTATATGTATTACGGTTCTCCAAATACAGATCCAGTGTACCGTTGTCATACACTTCAAGACCTCTGGTGCCGTATCCGCCTTCATCCCAGTACATCGTTTCTTCAGATAAAACAAAATCTATAGCCTGATTATTCATGAATACAGTTATAGTTTCCGGGTCTTTTCTCATAAGAATTATGTTCTGTAACTCCGGTTCTATGGTGTAATAATTTCCAACTCCTTCAACCAGCCCGGAAGTGAATGTATATGTGCCATCAACCTGAGGACAATCAACAGCCGCTCTGTATGATCCGTAAGTTCCATCAGCATTCACGTACCACCAGCCGGTTCCTCCATCACTGACCCAGTTTCCTGCCAGTGAAGTAAACGCCATGGCGCAAATGCTGCCCAAAGTCATCATAAGTAGTTTTAAGCCCTTTTTCATATCTGCTCCTTTCTGTATAATCGAATTTTTCTCTTATGTCCAATTTACAAATGGATATTAAAGATTACAAAACTATATTTATTTAAGCATACTTCAGCCATTCTTAATCATTCCATTAAGATTGACGATAGTTTTGATATCAAGAATCAGTAGGACACCAATATGTGACCAAGATTGAGGGATTTATTTGAACGACAAAAGGTGTCGATAATCCAAATGTAATAGAATTAAAAATGTAGAAAAGAAAGCTCCGGCAAAGATATTATGAATGTATACGTTAAAGAAACTACTGACTTCTCAATAAATAAAGTTAAGCCTTTACTCAATAGTAAAGTAAAGATTTCACCTCTGATTTCAATAGATGAATTATCCTGCAACGATTTAATAATAGTGTCTAGGGAGGATTCAACTTTATCAGCAGAATTAAATGAATATTATGTTGTTATATATGAGGCACTGATTGAAGAGATTTCAAGGCGCGTAATCCTCATATATCGTAATAATCATGACTATTATTACTTGAAGAATGCCCTAAACCAAGCCAAAGACTCAAACATTGAGACTTTGATAACAGGTTCATCGTATGGATCTTATGGAATTGATTTGTCTTATTTTAACAATGCGGTGAACTTGTCTTCAATATCTCAGGATTTATACTATTCTCAAAAACTGGTTCTTCAAGCGAGTCAGAATAATAATGTCAAAAATATCGTTTTCTGTGTAGGGTATTACTGTTTTTATAATGACCTGTCTCTTATGCAATCAACGGAAGAAGTCATAAGAATATCAAAGGTTTATTATCCATTACTTCATGACGCCCATAATTGTCTGTTCTTACCCTCAAAGGAGGATTATAGTCAATCAAATGATGTTATCGATTTTGATAGTATTCTTGAATCTTTTGCATTAGAAGATTATAGAAAAGGGTTTTTTACTGATGTTTATCCCATGTTATACTGTGAAACAAAAGTATGGAGTGACAAGACAAAACAATGGTGTGAGCTTTCAGAACAGGAGAAGAATGATGCCGGAAAAATACGTGCTGAATTACATAACAAATCTATAAAACATACCATGACTTTAAAAGAGAATATGCTTCTATTTCAAAATTTAGTCGCGTATTGTAATAAAAAGGGAATAAATCTGATATTTGTTGTCACGCCGATGACAAAACAATATCTTAGTTATCTAAATCCGAAATTCAAAGATGATTTCTATAATATTCTTGATAAAACTGATGGAAATGTACATTTATTGGATTTAGCAAGCAACGATGCTTTTGACAATGATGTTGATTTTAATGATACGGATCATTTGAATGATTCAGGCTCAGCCAAACTTAGTTCAATAATAAGTACGATACTGAAAGAGATACAGCCATGAAATCCATACTCACATGATTGTTGCAGAGCAATGATGTGAAGATAATGAGCTACTTACAATGGGATAATTGTAGGTAGCTTGTTTTTTTATATGTGTAGTTTTTTAGAAAAATAGGAAAAACTTATGATATGTGCATATTATATTGCATCTATCATAGGTTTTTTTGTACAATCAGAAAGATTGTTGCGCATTGGGACAATAGCTATAAAAAAGGGGAGTCAAGCTTAGATATGGAATACAATTGGGAATTCTTGTTTGATGAGGACGTGCTGGAAAGAGGCCGGAGTTACTATAAAAGAGGTAAGGTAAAGGGCTTTGTATCTTCAAAGAACAACTGTATGGCAAGAGTTTACGGCACTCAGATGTATAATGTAAAGATTACATATCCGGACACTTATAAAATGAAGATGAGCTGTGATTGCCCGTATGCGCAGGACGGGAATACCTGTAAACATGAGGCGGCAGTTCTGTTCTGCTATGAGGAGTCTATAAAAGAAAGACCACAGTGGAGTAAGTCTCTGAAATCAAACAAGGGCAACACATATTTTGATGTAGGCAGAATCCTTAATGATTATGACATTGAAGATAATGACATCAAAAAGGCTCGAAAGATGATTGATAAAGGCGAACTGAAACTCATTTCAGCAAGGACCATGTATCTCAAGTCAGCATCAGGAGAAACCAATTTGG
>JAGAXP010000184.1 GCA_017940955.1 Oribacterium sp. | reverse complement strand
TTAAGTGAAGCATCGATGAATGGTCCTTTTTTAATTGAACGTGCCATATTTTTCTCTCCTCCTCAATTATTTGATGGCTCTACCATCGCGTCTTCTGATAATAAGCTTATTAGAAGCCTTCTTCTTGTTACGTGTCTTAAGTCCAAGTGCTGGCTTGCCCCAAGGAGTGCAGGGACCCGGTCTTCCGACTGGAGCTCTTCCTTCTCCACCACCGTGAGGGTGATCGTTAGGGTTCATAACAGAACCACGAACTGTTGGACGCCATCCCATGTGTCTCTTTCTTCCGGCCTTACCGATATTGATAAGGTTGTGATCTCCGTTACCTACAACACCGATTGTTGCACGGCACTCGATAGGAACCATTCTCATCTCGCCTGAAGGAAGTCTAAGTGTTGCATACTTTCCTTCTCTGGCCATAAGCTGAGCAGCGTTTCCTGCTGAACGCACCATACGTGCGCCCTTACCCGGAAGGAGCTCGATAGCATGTACGTTTGTACCTACAGGGATCTTTGAAAGAGGAAGGCAGTTACCTACTCTTGCTTCAGCATCAGGACCGCTCATAACCTTCATGCCGTCTGTAAGACCGTTAGGAGCAAGGATGTATGCCTTTGTTCCATCAGCATAAGCGATAAGAGCGATGTTTGCTGTTCTGTTAGGATCATACTCGATTCCGATTACCTTTGCAGGGATACCATCCTTGCTGTTTCTCTTGAAATCGATGATTCTGTATTTCTGTCTGTTTCCGCCACCCTGGTGACGAACAGTGATCTTACCTTGATTGTTTCTGCCGGCATTTTCCTTAACTGTTGAAAGAAGTGATCTCTCAGGAGTCTTCTTTGTGATCTCGGAAAAGTCTGAACCGGTCATGTTTCTTCTCGAAGGTGTATAAGGTTTATATGTCTTTATACCCATGACTTGTTTTCTCCTTTTTTGATGTCACGTATAATAGAGAATTTTTCACGTGACTGTGTATGAATTGTTAATCCTTATCAAAGGCCCTTAAAAATCTCGATATCCTTTGAATCTTCTGTAAGTGTAACGATAGCCTTCTTTGTCTTGGCTGTCTTACCAAACTTAAGACCTCTTCTCTTTGTCTTGCCGTCAGCATTCATTGTGTTAACTGCCTTAACCTTTGTTCCTTCGAACATCTTCTCAACGGCTTCCTTAACCTGAGTCTTTGTTACAAGTGGATTAACAAGGAATGTATACTTCTTGGATGCCATCTCACCCATTGACTTCTCAGTGATAACCGGGCGAAGAATAACGTCATAATACTTAATGTCTGCCATTATGCGTATACCTCCTGAATCTTCTCAACAGCTGCCTTTGTAGCAACTACTGTCTGGTACTTAAGAACGTCATAAACATTGAGCTCGTTAACGCCTGCTGTCTTAACGTCCTGGATATTTCTTGCTGAAAGAATAACATTCTTGTCGTTTGAATCAAGAAGAACGAATGCCTTGTTTACCTTGAAGGCATCAAGCATAGCCTGGAAGTTCTTTGTCTTGATCTCTGCAAGCTTGATATCGTCAACAATGATAAGCTTGTTCTCAGCTACTGCGTTGGAAAGTGCAGACTTAAGAGCTGCTCTCTTTTCCTTCTTGTTCATTGTTGTTGTATAGTCACGTGGTGTAGGTGCGAATACTACTCCGCCGCCCTTCCACTGCGGTGCTCTGATAGAACCCTGTCTTGCATGTCCTGTGCCCTTCTGTCTCCAAGGCTTTCTTCCGCCTCCTGAAACTTCAGAACGAGTTAATGCTTTCTGTGTGCCCTGACGCTTGTTAGCAAGCTGAGCAACAACTGCGAGGTGAAGAAGGTGCTCGTTAACCTCAACTCCGAAAACGGAATCGTTGAGATCCATCTTGCCAACTTCCTTACCCTGCATATCAAATACTGATACGTTAGCCATCTATATGTTCCTCCTTTCTTTCGTCTCAGGCCTTTACTGCTTCTTTAACAGTAATAAGTGCCTTCTTAGGTCCCGGTACAGCTCCCTTGATAAGAAGCAGGTTGTTCTCTGCATCAACCTTAACGATTGTAAGGTTCTGTGTTGTAACCTTTACAGCACCCATGTGTGAAGGCATTGCCTTACCAGGAAGTACTCTTGAAGGTGTTGCAGATGTACCGTTAGAACCCTGGTGACGGTGGAACTTGGAACCGTGACCCATAGGTCCTCTGTGCTGACCATACTTTCTGATAGCTGACTCGAATCCCTTACCCTTTGAAATAGCGGTAACGTCTACCTTGTCACCCTCAGCAAAGATGTCTGCCTTAATCTCATCTTTTACATTGTAGTTCTCAGCATCCTCAAATCTGAACTCTCTGAGGAATCTCTTGCAGGAAACGCCAGCCTTATCGAACTGACCCTTCTGTGGCTTGTTAACAAGCTTCTCTCTCTTGTCCTGGAAGCCTACCTGTACTGCTGCGTAACCGTCATTCTCTACTGTCTTAACCTGTGTTACAACACAAGGACCAGCCTGAAGTACAGTTACTGGAATCAACACGCCATCTTCGTTCCAGATCTGTGTCATTCCTACTTTTGTCGCTAAAATAGCTTTCTTCATTGTTTCTCCTTTCTACAGCGGAGTCCGATATCTCAGACTCATTCTAGAATCATTACTTGTTCTTCATTTTGATATCAACGTAAACGCCTGCTGGCATCTCGAGTCTCTGAAGAGCATCCATTGTCTTCTGGTTAGGACTGATTACGTCGATAAGTCTCTTGTGAGTTCTCTGCTCGAACTGCTCACGTGAATCCTTGTACTTATGTACAGCACGAAGGATAGTAACAACTTCCTTCTTTGTAGGAAGTGGTACCGGTCCGGAAACCTGTGAACCTGTCTTCTTGCAGTTCTCCACAATCTTTGCAGCTGATTCGTCCACAAGTGTGTGGTCATAAGCCTTAAGTGTGATTCTCATTACTTGACTTGCCATAAAAAAAGTCGCCTCCTATCGGTTATTTGACGATAAGTCGGTGACTGTACATTAACTGCATGCGAAACAATCGTGAGATGAAAGTTTCCCTGCATCAAAATCCATTTGCTGTGTAATGGATTAAATTGTAGTACAGTGACCTGCCGTCAGTTTCTAAACTAGACATTCGCTCCATGAAGTTCTCTTATATGCCTTATACTTGGTTGCCGTATCAGCTCTCAGGCGGAACCCGCAGGTTCACTGGATCTTTTCAGATAATACTGTACGGATCTTGGCTTTCGTCCATATAAGCAATCTTCATTTCTTCGCTATCATGTCACAGCGAATACTAAGATAACACACGCTTTTTTATATTTCAAGCGGTAATTTCGAAAAAATGTATAAAATCTGATACATTTCCACCGAGCCGTGCGTATCTTTATTAATGTACCGCGCGGCAGGTTCACACCCCGCCGTGCGTGTCATATATTAACACCGGCGTTCTTTAATTGCAACAACTTTTTTCAAAAAATTCCAACGGGGACGGCATTATCGCAAAAAAAAGAAACCCGGCATGTGCAACCGGGTTTCTTCTTATATAAACATCATATTAATCTATATCATCGATATCAGGTGAAGTTGCCTCCAGTACAGCGAAGCTTCCTTCGATATTTTCCTTAAGGGTTCCGTCTCCGTTAGTTGAAACCTTGTTGCCGTCTGAATCCTTGAGGTTCTTCTTGCTCTTCTGAACAGAACCGCTGGTGGATATTACGTAATCCTTTCCTTCAACGTTGCAGACCATATACTTGCTGTCGGAATCTGCGCACTGAAGCTTACCGTTGTAGTAGAGGTAACCGTCCTTTACGCCTGTATATCCTCTTCCGTTGGTCTGTGCATAGAAGGTGATACGGTCGCCATCAGCCTCTGTCATGGAGAATCTCCCGGTCTTTACAGAACAGTCAGACTTGCTTGAACCGCAATAGTAATAGTGAGTAGTGCTGTCATTCTCTGTACATCCGAGCTGCATTCCGTATACCGGATTTCCTTTTTCATTAAACAGATATCTCTTGTTGTTTACTGTACAAACCTGATAAGCATTGCTGTTTCCTGCCGCAACATATCCCGACGGCTTGAAGTAGAAATACTCAACATCTCCTGTTGCGAGATCCTTATCGAAGGAGCCTGACCCAGATGACTCAAGAGGACCTACTGTTGTGTACCAGGTTCCGGATATCTGCTGTCCCTGCTTGAAGTTTCCGTCTGTCTTTTCAGCAAAGAACATGTAGCCTGCGATCTCAGGTGATGTATCCTTAACCTTGGCCCAGCCAAGCTGCATAACACCATTCTCATCAAAGCCGTACTTTATACCGTTTATGGTCTTTACGGCTACATTCTCACCATCCGCGAAATACTTCTGTGCATTACTTGTGTTAAAGAAGAACCATGCATAGGAGCCTGCGGAAAAATTCGCATTATCCGAATAGTAATATGCGAAATCATCAGGAATAGGAATATACTTCCAGCCTGTCACTGCGGCACCTGAGTTAGGATCACAATAATACTTGTACTCATCGATCCATCCGGTCTGCATAACACCGTTTTCATCGAAATAATACTTATTGCCGTTTACTGTCTGCCAGCCACCCTTACGTAAGGTTCCGTCCTGTGTAGCGTAATACCATATAACAGATCCGCCGTCATTGGCCTTTATCCAAGAATTGGTAACAACATTTCCTGTATCCTGAACATATACCTGATCGCCTTTTGCGTTTGTTGTCCAGCCTGCAGCCATAACATGGATGGCAGAAATCGCAGCCAACACTCCGGTCGTCAATGCAAGTTTTGCAATTTTTCTTCTTAACATATAACACCCTCCTGATGATCCTCCGAAAGCTGTCTCTTTCAGAGTCATCACTCTCAAAAACCTGTCTTCTCCACAAGTTATCTTTTCTTGATTTAATAATAGCTTTCAGGGATATTAATTGCAATTTCTATTCCATTAATAATCGGCGTGATTTAATTACGATTATCTTACATCAACAGGTTCCGGGAAGTGCGCATTTACAATAATTATTTCGTATTTCTGACCCACCTGCCTGAGCACCCGCAGGGAAGCACCAGTCCGTTTTCGGTCACCGGAAGTCCTACTTCTTCAGAATGTATCTCTCCGCCGAATTTATTTTTAATGATAACTCCCAGCATATAGCTCATAACCGCAGGCTGAAGTCCGGTGGTGTATGAATTTATAAGGAAGAAAAGGCTCTTGTCGGTAAGAAGCCTGGAAGATAACTCTATAAGCTGATAAACCGCATCCTCTATCTTCCATATCTCGCCCTTAGGTCCTCTTCCGTAGGATGGGGGGTCCATAATGATGGCGTCATATTTATTGCCGCGGCGGATTTCTCTTTCAACGAACTTTGTACAGTCATCAACAAGCCATCTGATGGGGGCCTGTGAGAGTCCCGAGGCATCGGCATTCTCCTTTGCCCACTGAACCATACCCTTTGAGGCATCCACATGGGTAACATGTGCGCCTGCTGCGGCTGCTGCCAATGTTGCTCCCCCTGTGTAGGCAAAGAGATTTAACACCTTTACAGGCTCTTCCGATCCCTGGGCCTTACGTCTGTTGACTTCACCGAGGATCTCATTGGAAAACCAGTCCCAGTTTGCCGCCTGCTCCGGGAAAAGTCCCGTATGCTTGAAGGCAAAGGGCTTTAAGTGGAAGGTTAATGTTCTGCTCTTTTCCGGCAGCTTTTCAAGATTTTCATACACCGGTGCCACCGGTCTGTAGGTTTCTTTATTCCTCTCATCAAAATTTGAAGGGCGTGCTGCGGTTCCTCCCAATACATAGGATATCTTCCACTGCTTCGGGAGATCAAAGAACTCCCACTCTCCGCCACCTCTTTCGGAACGATGATAGTGTCCGTTCAGCTTCTTCCAATTCGGATTTTTAAAGGGGGTCTGCCAGATTACCTGTGGATCGGGTCTCCGAAGAATATATTTACCCCATCTCTCCAGCTTATCTCCGGAACTTGTATCTATAACTTCATAATCTTTCCAATGATCCGCAATAAACATTATCATCTACCTCCACTGAATATCTTCCATATAAAAGGAGTTTTCCTCCTGAGCATTTTTTTCATCATGTAAGCGGCTGAAACGCAAATGACCGGTGTTACAAGATACATAAGGAGCCTTAAAGCCTGCTCCTCTTTTCTATGGTAACCAACGTTCATGTACTCTAACATATATATACCGATTCTGGCAATCGGATAATGTATGGCATATAAAAAGAAGCTGTTCTTCATGAAATCCTTTGCCGTGGGAAGCCTGAGGGGCAGTATAAACCAGATTCCATAGCAGATAAGGAGTCTACGGATCACATTTACCAGCACCTGTCCGCCTGAAGACAGGATAAGGACAAGCCAATGCTTAGGCCACCGGGATATCAGTACCCCCATCATCTTCGATATCCCACCACCGACATATAAATACTGAAGAATCCCCATTTTATGAAAATCCACCGGTGCTATAACAAACATCTGCATCCCTACTGTGGTGAAAACCTGGGTGAGCCATGAAGCTGTGATCAAACCCAGTCCGCAGATCTTCTTTCCTGTACTCTGGGTCTCAAAGCTTTCTTTAAACCATCTTGCGGTAAGAGCTCCGAGGAAAAAGTAGTACAGGGCATCTTCATTTATCAATGGGAAGTTCACTCCGTTTACTACCAGAAGGGTATATAAAAGCATTGAGCCAAAGGTCAGGATTCTGTTTCTCAACAGAATATAGAACAGTGGTGCAAGTACCGTCAGCAATATAAGCTGAAAGACATACCAGAACACCGGATTGCAGCTGTATTCAGCCACAGCTCTGTGGAGCCCTGTCAGACTAAACCTTTCCTTCCCCAGAAGCACATATATTATATAGTAGAAAATATTCCATGCACCGTAGGGTATCACAAGTGACAGGAAGCGTTTTTTCCATTTATTTCCTATATCCTTAAGGTCTTTGAGTCCCCTGAAAAACAGATAGCCGGAAACCAGGAAAAATCCCGGTACTGCTGCCTGTCCGACAGCATTGGACAAAAAATTCTCAACATGAGCCGGGATTCCCGTCAGGCCCGAAAGATCAATGTTGTTATAATCTGCCGACTGGATCATGGTGAGGAGTATAGTGTTATCGTCAGCAAAATTCACCGAATGGATAAGCACTACAAGGATACCCATTATGAATGTATATATGTAAACTTTATTAGAAAAGTAGGTTTTTTCCAAGGTTTCTCCTCTATTAACGTGCTTTTGGGAGCTTTAATATCTGCCATACAGATGCAGAACCAATCGGCTCCTTGTTATGGAAAGTATCACAGTGAATTGTTACGGACCATTCAAATCCGCCGGGCTCCCTGGATCAAAGATCGTTGATAGTACCAAAAAGGGCCGCCCGGGAATGGGCGACCCTTCATTACTACCGTTAAAGTAAACTCACGGATCATCTGATGCAGGAAAAATCAACATTAACCATCAGATCAGAGGGGGAGCTCCATCTGCTTATTCACACCTGCACGATGCTCTTTATATGCTGCAACCTTCTGATTGATTCTTGTTGAAGTGTCAAGAATCGTTGATATGGACATATCATGATTGAGGCTGTCAATGATAAGCGCGATATACTTTGCCATATCTACGCTGTGGTACCATGGCTTTGTGAGAAGCTCAGGCTGCTGATAAATAAGGTTTGTAGTATAAACACCGTTTAAAGTGCCGCTTGCATAGGCCTGATCAAACTTATTGAAGCCTGAGGTAAAGAGTCCGAAGGTACAGCATGCAAATACACGCTTTGCCTTTCTCTCTTTAAGCTCCTTGGCTGTATCGATCAATGATTCGCCGGAGGAGATCATATCATCTATGATGAATACGTCCTTGCCTTCAACATTGGTACCAAGGAACTCGTGGGCAACTATCGGATTACGTCCGTTAACTACCTGCGCGTAATCACGGCGCTTATAGAACATACCCATGTCGATTCCCAGAACGTTGGCATAGTAGATAGCTCTGCTCATTCCGCCTTCATCCGGGGAAATGATCATCATATGATCCTTGTCGATATCAAGATCGTCTATACTCTGAAGTATGGACTTTATAAACTGGTAGGAGCAGGAAATATTGTCGAAGCTGTCTCTCGGGATAGCATTCATTACTCTCGGATCATGTGCATCAAAGGTCAGGAAATTCTCAACTCCCATCTCATGGAGCTCCTGAAGCATGATGGCACAATCAAGGGACTCACGTCCGTTACGCTTATGCTGACGTGACTCATACATAAACGGCATGATAACATTGATCCTCTTTGCCTTTCCTGTGGTGGCAGCTATCACTCTCTTGAGATCTGCATAATGATCGTCCGGTGACATATGATTTACCTGACCAAAAAGACTGTAGGTCTGAGAAAAATTCATGACATCTACCATAAGGTAAAGGTCAACACCTCTGACAGTCTCCAAAACATTGGCTTTTCCCTCACCTGAGCCAAATCTCGAAACCTTTGACTTAACAATGTAACTATCCTTCTGATATCCGCTGAAAGCAATGGTTTCCTTATGCTCACTCTCACGCTGTCCACGCCATTTTGATAAGTAGCCATCAACAGCCTTTCCAAGTGGCATGATGGAATCAAGCGGCATAAGTGCAAGCGGACCAACAGGAATACGCTCAATAAACTCTGAAGTTCTGGAATCTGGCATTTCTTTTCTCCTCCTAATGAGAACTGTCCCTTAACAAACCTTCAAAAACATGCAAACATTGTTCATATTAACACATGTCTTTAATATATGTCGGCAAATTATGGATTTTTATACATAATCTCACACATAAACATTAGATAAATTACTTCATGTATCGAAAGCTGTCAATACAGTCTTTGGTCATTACCGTACAGCGGGATGATCAAATAGTCGGAAATTATGCGGGAAGATACCCTTTCCGAGTACGAATCCCTTATGGTATTGAGGCTAAGATTGGTAGAAATGATGACAGATTTACGAAAAACCATGCGATGATTTAGTACATAAAACAGTTTTGAAGATGTATAGCTGTTATTTAGTTCTGTACCAAGATCATCTATGACCAGAAGGTCGCAATCGAGGATTGCTTCCTGCATATCCTGCTGCTCCTCATCATCACCCTTCATAGCTTTGGAAAAGCTGTCGAAAAGATCCGTGCTTGTCAGATATATCACTGAATGGAAGCTGTCCATAAGGGCTTTTGCCACACAGTTTATAAGGAAGGTCTTTCCGGTTCCGGTATTTCCCGTAAACATCAGGTTTCCATGGTTTTTATCGAAATCCTCCACCCACTGAAGAAGAAGCTTTCTGTTCTCGGCCATATATTCCCGGTTGGTTTTTCCGTCAGCAAGGATAGGAACTCTGTCGTCATATCTGTTAAGATCGAAATAGTCAAAATTCTGGGTTTTTACTATCTGATCTATATTGGACTGCTGATAGAGATATTTCATCTGCATCTCTATAAAACAGTGACACTTCTTACCGTTTATGAATCCTGTATCCTTACAGTCAGGACAAAAATACTGCATTTCCAGATAGTCTGCCGGGTAACCATTCTTTACAAGCACTTCCTTTTTACGGTTTGACGCATCGCTTATGAGAGATTTCAAAACAGCGATTTTTTCTTTCTGACCGTCTCTCATAAGATGGAAGGTCTTTATAGACTCCGAACGTACAAAATCTTCCAGAGTCTTAAGCTCCGGAAGTTTTTCGTACGCTGTCTTTCGGCGGTATTCAAGCTTTCTGTTGTTTTCCATCCGCCGATCGTCATAAACCCGCATTATTTTGTTGTACTGTGCATTAGTTAGTGACATTCTTCATCCTGTTTAGTGTTCTTAAGTTTACTATGCTATCGTAATCAATCTCTCGCTGCTCAAGATTGATAAATTTGTTTGATTTTCCGGAAGCTTTTGATGCAGATCCGGATACCTTTTTCTTGTTCTTACCGTCCTCTATGGATTTTACAAGTTCTGTTGCCTGTGTGACCGTAACAACACCCTGCTCATGCCAGTTTATGGCAACTGCCTGCATATACTGATATGTGGTCTTTTTTGCACTTGCACAATACTCTATAAGAAATTCTATAACATCTGAAGACATCTTCAGCTCTTTGTACATAAACTTCAGAGCTCCAACCTGGCGAACGCTCGGCAGTGTAGGAAGCATCTGTCTCGCAAAATATAAGATGCTGTTGAACTCTTCATCAGTCTCTACATCATCAACCGTGCCCTGAAGAGTCTCCATCTTTTCTTCAGCTTCCAAAAAATCTTCCTCGGTTATGGCAGCCTTTTTCGCTTTCTTTCTTCTGACAACTTTATGCTCTGCCTCGTCCTCCCGTTCCTGATCCTGAAGTGATCCTGAAGAACTTTCAAATACGCCCTGCTTTTCCCAATATCTCAACGCACGCTCAATATCCTTATCGGTGAGATTCAGAGCATCTGCAGCCTGCTCCTTTGAGAACTGCTCTCCTCTGTGTCTAAGCATGAACAAATAAACTTTTATGTAATCTCCGTTTGCAGTTCCAAGATACTTATCCAGAAAATCATCCGATATGCATGTTACATGAACTGCAAGATTATCTACTATACTCGTGCCCATCTCATTAACCCCCAAATGTAAATGAAGAGTATTATGGATCTGATAATGCAGCCATCTTCCCTACTGCCCGGCTGCGATCTCACGTTTCTCCCCTTCGGTGAACTGATATTAGCATACTAAAATTAGTGCTTCAATAAGCCTAGTCCACAACTTTATCCACCAAAATTGTCCACATTGGTGTGGATAATGTGCACTACTGAATTGTCAAGTATCCACTTATTTTTTTATTTTGTTTATAACCTCTCTCCAATGTGCAAAATTCGAGGCTTTTCAAATGTCAATCCCCCAAAAAGATGTATTTATTAAATACAATCAGGGTTTATCCACAATTTAGCGGTGGATTTCCGTTGATTCGTGTGGAATAAAAATTATTTTTATTTTCAAAATCGCTTATTTTGACTTCTGAACGGTCATTTTTATATTAAATTTTAAGCATTTTTACTATTTTATAATTGATTTTGATGTAATTATAGTTGATATTGAAAAAGACCCGTGCCGGTACCGGCACAGGTCTTCATTATTATACTATCACTTTTCTATAACAGCACCGGGCAGCTTCAGGAGGTCTTCTCCAACCTCATAGATATTGCCGGCACCCATGGTTATGAGAACATCTCCCTCCTTAACTCTTTCAAGGAGGAATTTCTCGATGTCCTGAAATTCCGGGATGTAATAAACATTGGTGTTCTGCTCAAGCATATGCTTTCTGAGATCATCAGAGCTTATACCTATGGTATTCTTCTCTCTTGCCGCGTAAATGTCAGCAAGTACTATCTCGTCCGCCTGGCTGAGAGCTCCGGCAAAATCATCAAGTAATGCCGCAGTTCTGCTGTAGGTGTGAGGCTGGAAGGCGATCCAGAGTTTTCTGTGAGGATATTTCTTGGCTGCCTCTATGGTTGCCGCTATCTCCTGAGGATGATGAGCATAGTCATCGATTATTGTGAAACCGTTGACTGTTCCCTTTTTCTGGAAGCGGCGGTCTGTACCTGTGAAGCGCTTAAGACCTCTTAAGATCGCATCCATTTCGATACCAAGCTCCCGGCATACCGCAATGGCTGCCATTGAGTTATAGATATTGTGCTCTCCTGTAACTCCAAGCTCAACCTTTGCAATCTCTTCTCCCTTATAGAATAAGGTATAAGTAGGATGAGCAAGCTTGTCATAGCTTATGAAGTTGGCTGTATAGTCGGAGTCTTTGTCATGTCCGTAGGTGATGCATTTACACTTGAGTCCCTCGGTAAAATAATCAAAATGCTTAATGTCAGAGTTTATAACCAAAAGTCCGTCCTCAGGAAGCTTTTCGGCAAAGAGCCTGAAGCTGTGTCTGATGTCATCTATGTCCTTGAAGAAGTCGAGGTGGTCTGCTTCAACATTGAGAATGATCTCAATAGTCGGGAAGAAGGAAAGGAAGGAGTTTGTATACTCACAGGCCTCCACAACGAAGGTATCCTGTCCTCCGACTCTGATGTTGCCGCCTATATCCTTGAGGATGCCGCCTACAGTTACGGTAGGATCCACGTCTGCCTCCAGAAGTATCTCGGTTATCATGGAAGTTGTTGTGGTCTTTCCATGAGTTCCGGAGATGTTGATGGCCTGCTTGTAATTACGCATGAGTTCGCCTAGAAGCTGAGCTCTTGTGAGCATGGGTATGCCTGCCTCTACAGCTGCCGCAAACTCAGGATTATCCGGATGAATGGCAGCTGTATAAACCACAACATCGATATCCTTTGTTATGTTCTCGGCTTTCTGCGGATAATTGACTACAGCACCTTCTGATACAAGCTTCTTTGTAAGCTCTGATTCCTTGCTGTCAGATCCGGAAATAGTAAAATGTCTTGAAAGCAGAATCTCCGCAAGACCGCTCATGGAGATACCGCCTATTCCTATAAAGTGTACATGTACAGGTTTGTCAAATTTTATCTGATACATTTAAATACCTTCTTATCTAAGGCGTAAGAGGGCAATGCCTTTTACGCTGTCATACGTGTCCGATTTAACTCAGAGATTATATCATCGTGTCAATTATAACGCAAGTGAGGCCGTCCGGACCGGTGAGCATCCAATTAATATTGAAAAAAAATCTGTCTTAACGTGAATCGGACGGAGCCGGATGAACTTTTTACAGCCTTGGAGCCCTACGTTCCGGGTTTAAATATCACTCATTACTTTTCGGTATCTCTAGCCTTGTGCCAATGCGACTTCCCGGGGCAGAGTCATTGAGATGCTCTTTCCGCACGGTATTTACCACTCTGTCCACCTCATCCTTTAGGTTCCGGGCGCTGAGGAGCACTGCTCCCGCTCCCCAGGTTATGACCTGAACCACCTTGTCGGAGGTTGCAACGGTAACCGAATACTGCTTCTTAAGCTCATGAGTCTCTTCTTCAATATATTCGTCGGCGGTCATGGCTTCTCTTGTGAATACCACATAGATATTGTGATACTTTGTCTGTTCCACCTGATGCCCCTGCACTCGGTAAGCATCGAAAACAACTATTACTTCCTTTCCGGTGTAGCCGGCATAGTTTGACAGTATATCTTGAAGCTTGCCTCTCGCGGCGTCAAGATTTGACCGGGCGAGTTCATTAAGCTCATCCCAGGCAAATATGATGTTGTAGCCGTCCACCAGAAGATATTCCTTTTTCTTTTCCGGAGCCTTCAGGTCTCTACGGTTTGCTGCCTTGTTTTCTTCCTTCTCTTTGGCTCTTATGGTGCGGGCGCTGGAGATATTAACCTCCTTTGCACGGTTCTTGATGGGTCCGAAGGTCCTTACGAATATATCCTCAAGCTCCTGATCCCCGATGTAGTGTCCGCCGGTTTTATATTTTTTGTCGTCCGACTTTGCTTCGGCACTTCTCTGAAGCTTCGCAACATCCGCTTCGAAATCTCTCTTCTCAACTTCACCATCCAGCTTCAAAGGTGACTCCACATGCATGTAGCTTTCCACCTGGTCGAAGGGCACTATGAAACCGGAGCCGTGGGCGCAGAACACAGATGAGCTTGGATTCAGAATGTCTTCCTCCGGGTTATAGCCGCTCTTCTGTATAACCTCTTCCGCATTATGGCATCTGTCATAGCCGCTGAAGCGAAGGAAAAGATGGCCTCTTCCTTTGGTATAGACCATAACCTCTTTGTGATAATCCCTCATGGCCGAAACCGGAGCAGTGCCAGTGATGGTTGAAGTATCACCGTTTATCTCCGGGGGATCAAAATGTCCGTTCATATTGGAAAGATCCGTCATGGCTCTGCCCACATATTCCTGGGGAAGTTCCAGAGTAAAGGCATAGTATGGTTCCAGAAGGACATTGACCGCCTTCATAAGCCCCTGCCTTACTGCTCTGTAGGTAGCCTCTCTGAAATCTCCGCCCTCGGTGTGCTTAAGGTGAGCCTTTCCGGCAACCAGCGTAAATCTAATGTCTGTTACCGGACTTCCCGTGAGCACTCCCGCATGTTCTTTTTCCCGGAGATGGGTCAGCACAAGTCTCTGCCAGTTGATGGCCAGGTCATCTGTTTTGCAGTCAGACCTGAACTTGAGACCGCTTCCCCTTGGGAGAGGCTCCATCAGTATGTGAGCTTCGGCATAATGTCTCAGCGGCTCAAAGTGTCCGACTCCCTCCACCGCATCGTCTATTGTTTCAAGATAAAGTATCCTGCTTTCTCCAAACAGGAGCTCAACTCCCAGGCGCTCCTTCACAACTTTTTTAATGATCTCTATCTGCACCTCTCCCATGAGATGAACGTGTATTTCCTTGAGATTCTTGTCCCAGCTGATATGAAGCTCGGGAAATTCGTCTGCCAGTGTGTCAAGCTTTCTGTATAATTCAAGGTCATCCACATCAGGGGATTCCACCTTATAGTCCAGCACCGGCTTTAGTGATGGATCCTTTCCCTTGGGTTCGCATCCCACAGAGTCCCCGGTCTTAAGCCCCGAGATTCCGAGAAGTGTGCATACCATGCCTGCCTCCGCGGTGTCTGCATTAACATACTTCTCCCCGCTGTAGATACGGATCTCCGAAACCTTTTCTCCGGGCAGGAGCTCGTCTCTTACTTTTATTTCTCCTCCGGTTATCTTTATATAGGTAAGTCGTCTGTCGGAATCATCCTTTGCGATCTTGAAAATCTTGCCTCCGAAGACGCTTGGGTACATTGGAATCTCCGTAAAGGTATGGATGCCTTCGAGAAATTCCTTCACTCCGAAATTCTTAAGGGCGGAACCGAAATATACCGGGAAAAGCTTTCTGTCCCAGATCAGGTTCCTTACATCCTTTGGATCCAGCTCACTCTTTTCCAGATACTTTTCCATGATCCGGTCATCGTACATGGCAATGTTTTCCTTCAGCTCCTCCGACATGGAATACTTTCCGGCCTCCGTGAAATCCACTGCGGCCGCTCCGAAATGCTTTTTCAGATCCTCAAGAAGCTTATCCTTGTCGGTTCCCGGCTGGTCCATTTTGTTCACAAAGATAAAGACCGGAACGCCGTATCTTTGAAGAAGCTTCCACAAGGTCTCTGTATGTCCCTGAACTCCGTCGGCACCATTAACTACAAGAATGGCATAGTCAAGGACAGAAAGGGTCTTCTCCATTTCCGCCGAAAAATCCACATGCCCTGGGGTATCCAGAAGGGATACCGATATATCCTTAAGGTCGAAGGTTGCCATCTTTGAAAAGATGGTGATGCCCCTTTCCTTTTCCATGTCGTCAGTATCCAGATAAGCATTGCCGTTATCAACCCGGCCAAGGGCTCTGATCTTTCCGCACTCGTAAAGGATACTTTCGGACAATGTCGTCTTTCCGGCATCTACATGCGCCAAAATTCCTATTACCAGATGTTTTTTTTGCTGTTTTTCCAAAAGCTGACCCTCCGTCGTCACCTGAACTTCGTTATATGTTCTTTTCGTTCTGTTCTGTCCAGTTCTTTATCTCCCGGACTATCTCCGCAGGGGTCTTGCCCTTCTCATCAATGATGACATCTGCATACTTTTCATAAAGCGGTGCCCTCTCATCGAATAAATCCCTGAGGGTGAATCCCTCCGGCATGGCAACTCCGCGGTCCGTAACATCTCCGATCCTCTGCTCCATATCTTCACAGGAAATCTTGAGATACACTATCTTACTTATTTCCTTAAGATGCTTCATGGCTTCCTCTTCATAGCAGATAGAGCCCCCCGGTGCGATAATGGTGTTTTGTACATCTATGGAGGATGCGATATCACCTTCCACCTTCAGAAATCCGTCCTGACCGGCTTCCGCAATAATGTCTTTCAATTTCTTTCCGGTTTTTTCCTGGATCATAATGTCTACGTCCAGAAATCCCATGGCTGCCAGCTTTGCAAGCATGACTCCTATGGTTGATTTGCCACAGGAGGGCATTCCGATCATGGTAATATTCATTGCTATATTCTCCTCTTTTTGAGAATTTTAAAGTTCAGCGGTGGACCATTGGGACGGAGTTAGTGGTTCATTTTTTGCCAAAATGAACCACTAACTCCGTCCCAATGGTCCATCGCTGAACTTTACTGAAAAACCCTGCGCTCAGGGCACAGGGTCATAATTCATTAGATCAAAGCTGTTCTGCAAATAATGTAAGTGCCGGTACCAGCTGTTTCTTTCTGGAAACAACTCCCGGAAGAACCACAGACCAGGAATCTTCTGACTTATCGTTCTTATTCTTACCCGGTCTTCTTTCCGGCGTATAACCGAAGGCATTTTCCACAAGCTGCCCCGCTCCCATGCCAACCGCAAGAAGATCTGTACTCTTGTCAAGGATATTGGTGAGCATGATGAAACTCATGTCAAGCTTTTCAGCTTTAAGGGCATTGATTGCAAATTCCTCAAGTCCGTCCTTGAACTGATCAAGCTCTTCCTTATTAAGACTGGTAACCTGGCTTACACCAAATTCAACCTTTCCCGCTGAGAAATGCTTGAAATCCTGATAGAAGATCTCCTGAATGGTCTTGCCCTTCAGGTTGGATCCTGCAGAGAACATAGAAAAGGCATACTTCTCAATGTCAACTCCGGCAATCTTTGCAAGCTCTCTTCCTGTCTGTTCGTCAAGGGGAGTGCAGGTAGGTGATCTGAAAAGGAGCGTATCGGAAATAATTGCCGACATAAGAAGACCTGCAGTCTGCTTGTCGATTTCAATGTTATTCTCCTTATACATCTGAGTGATGATGGTTGAACAGCATCCCAGAGGCTGGTTTCTGAAATAAACCGGTGTCATGGTCTGAACCGTTGCGATCTTGTGGTGGTCGATGATCTCCAGAATGTCTGCCGCCTCGATGCCTTCAACAGCCTGTCCCGGTTCATTGTGGTCAACAAGGATAACCTGCTTTCCGCGATTTCCGAGGAGGTTTCTGCGGGATACCATACCGAGATAATTTCCGTCCTTTGAAAGGATAGGGAAGTCACGATGTCTCTTGGAAGCCATGATCTCTCTCAGCTCATCCACGAAATCATCTTCGGTAAAGGTTATCAGATTATCTTTTGTCATAAAGTAGCTTATGGGCATTGACTGGTTGATAAGTCTTGCCGCGGTATAGGCATCATAGCTTGTTACCATAATGATCATGCCGTTTGCTTCGGCCAGGCTCTTTATAGTGGGGGAAACATTGGCACCCTCACAGATGATGATACAGTCTGCTCCGTTATCCATGGCTGAAAGCTGGTTCTCCGCACGGTTTCCGAGGATAACGATATCGTGCTTTTCTATATAGTAGGACATCATCTCGGGATTTGCTGCCGCAATGATAACCTTACCCTTTTCACAGCATCTGCTCACATCGCCGGTAACAGTTGTTGCCTCAAGTGTGTCTTCTATATTGGAAAACTTTGTGTGGGCCTTTGAGATAATGTGGCTGTCATAGACATTGAAATAAGATTTCGCGATGTCTCCGATGGTTATGACACCCTCAAGGGAATTCCTGGAGGTAACAACGGGAAGTGTTACGACATTTCCCTCGTTCATCATGGTCCAGGCTTTTTTCAGGGACATATCCCTGGTCACTCCCGGGGTCTTACGGTATTCGATATCCGTCACCTGTGTTTTAACTGTTGTTATGAGTCTCGGCTTCTCAACCTTGAAATGATCAAGGACAAACTGAGTCTCTCTCGAAGGCTCACCTGCTCTGCAGGGGACATATTTCTCTGTTTTTGTGATCTTGTTTTTTAATCTTGCATAGGCAATGGCCGCACAGATGGAATCCGTATCCGGATTTCTGTGGCCGGTAACCAGAACTTCACGTTCTGTATTATGTGGAATATTTCTCTTTCCCTTAGTCATGTACCCTCCCGATTTATTGATTCATTATGATTCAAAATGATTTTTGTTATCTTTTTCATATGTAAATCCTAAATATAATGTTGTATACAGGATTTTTTAATAATTGTTCATAAATTATTCATAATTCAATACTATATTTTTAGGCATAAACATGAAGTTTGTTTTTATGTTTCTTTTAACATTGGTTGATTTTCCAAATTAGATTTTTCATAATTACCCCGGTTAGGCGAGAGCCTGCCGGGGTCTCCTCATTTAAGAGCTCAGCACGCTGTTTTCATCAGCATACCTTCTCATGTATAAACCCTGTATCTTAATAAGAAAGCAACGATTATACCGGCACCCTCTGAAAATGTTTTTATCAAACCATCGCCAAAAAGGCAATGGTTTGACATAAACTTATATGATTGTACTTAACATTAGCCAAAGACAGGCACGGGAGCATCCGGGAAGGTTTCCGAAGCTGAGGGTTCAACATAATACGCAGTGGCGTTTGTCTCATCGAGATGCTCAAGTGACTCCTGAAGATCCTTTATCCTGGTTTTTTCCGATTCCTCCCGGGACTCTTCTTCCTCAGCATATTCGCCATATAAAGGAAGCTTTCTTGCTCTCTTGATCGCATTCTGCAGCTCCTTTGCGTACATGGAGGCTTCTTCATAAGTATTGCAATACTGAAGTCTCATTATAGTTTCTGTTATGAGCTTTTCCGTATTTTCATCCCTGTATTCAAGCTCTTCAAGTTCTGTAAGGGCGCTTAGGAATGACTCTTTATTGATGCGCTTTTCTTCCTCTGATCTTGAGCTCTCAGCCTCACTTTCGGCTCTCTGCTGCTCTCTGCTGGATTCTTCTTCACTTTGCTGAAGTGCACGTTCTATAACCTGCTCCCAGCTTTCCTCTATCTCATCAAAATATGGCTTTTTGGTTTCCAGTCTCTTGAGAAGCTCTGCGCGTTTTTCATTATCATCGAGAGAATCAACCAAAGGCTTCACTTCTTCATAGTATTTACGGGCTGTGAGTACATCCGAAACGGTATTGGCCACAAGCCTCTCGTAATTTTCTACCAATGTCTCTGCCTCTTCATAGATCCTCAGCTGTTCCTTTTCGTGAAGGGCCTGCTGTGCTCTCACTTCCGCTGTTGTGGAAACATAATCAGTAATTCCATTTTCATTTACTTTCAGATCTACGGTTGCGGGCTGTGTCCAGTCTGCAGGTTCAAGTCCCTCGTGAAGAACATTCATGGCATTTTGCCAGATTCGTCCCGCGTAGGTGGATCCGTATACTCCCGGCATGGCCCTCGGAGTGTCGTAACCTACCCAGACTGCCATAGTGTAGTATCTCGTGTATCCGCAGAACCAGGTATCCTTTGATTCATTGGTGGTACCGGTCTTTCCTGCAGCGATCTGACCGTTGGCAAGATTAAGTCCGTAGCCTGTTCCGAAAGGCTGTTCAATGGTACCCTTCAGCATATCGGTCATCATCCACGCAGTATCTTCTCTGAATACCTTTGTTCCTGTTGATTTATAATCCTTTGTCAGGTCTCCTTCTTTTTCATGGACTATCTTGAGAATACAGGTGTTGTCATTGTACTGACCCATATTTGCAAGGGTGCTGTAGCCCTTGGCCATATCCACGATTCTTACACCATAGGTGAATCCACCGATGGAAACCGCTTTTGTTGTGCCATCTATCCAGCTCATCTGCATGAAGTGCATCTTTGAAAGATAGCTTATGCCAAATTTTGTTCCGATGTCTTCAAGTATCTGCCATGCAACGGTATTTAAGGATCTGTTCAGGGCTTCCCTCAGGGTGAGCACACCTCTGTAGCTTCCGCCGGAGTTGGAAGGTCCGTTCTCTATCCTGTGATCATCTATAAGAGTAGCCGGACTGTATTCTCCGGAATCAAGGGCAGGTGCATAATCAAGAAGCGGCTTGATGGCAGATCCCGGCTGACGGGCACTGAGATAAGCTCTGTTAAACTTATCCTCTGTTCCTCTGCCTCCCACTACAGCCACCACATAGCCGGTTCTGTTGTCAACAACTGCCGCTGCACCCTGAAGTGCATACTTTCCGTTGTTCTGGAGTTCCGTAAAGCTTGAAAGCTTTTCATCAAGCTCAGTCTGAACCTTTCCCTGGATATCGGGATTCAGGGAAGTATAGATATCATAGCCGCCGGATCTTATGAGATTTGTGTAATACTCATAGGACTCGCCGTATTTCTTTTCGTATTCCTGCTGCTCCTCTTCGCTGTCCCACATATACTCGAAGCTGAAGTGGTTGATATCCATAAGGGTAAGAGCCGCACAATGAAGCGCATAGGAAGTGAGGTAATCCTCATCCGTCTGCTTTTGTTTATCTGCTGTAACATCCAGGTCAGATGCTACAAACGCTTTATACTCTTCAGCGGTAATGTACCCTTGCTCTCTCATGGATTTAAGCACCTGGTTTCTCTTCTCGAGACAGGCTTCGGGATGTCCTATAGGCTCATAAATTGAAGGAGCATTGGAGATTCCTGCCAATGTTGCCGCCTCCACTATATTCAGATCCTTTGCGGCTTTTCCGAAATAGTAGCGGCTTGCAGCCTCAACACCATAGCAGCTGTTTCCATAGAAGTTTGTGTTGCAGTAAAACTCCATGATATCGGCCTTGGTGTACATCTTTTCCAGTTCCCGGGCAAGAAGTATCTCCACAAACTTTCTGGTGAAGGTTCTTTCGGAAGTGAGGTAGGTATTTTTAACCACCTGCTGGGTGATGGTGGAACCACCCTGGGTTATGACGCCCTTATTACGAACCAGCTCTATTCCGGCTCTCAGGACAGCACTCCAGTCTACACCATGATGTATCTTGAAATTCTTATCCTCATGGGCAACGTAGGCATTCTGAAGATTTATGGAAATGTCATTGATCTCCACATATTCGAAATGGCCTGCATTAACTATACCCAGAAGCTTTCCGTTGGTGTCAAACACCTGGGTATCCGAAAGCCGGGTCATGTCTGTAACATCCACAGAGGCCAGCTTGTCATAGGCGGTGACTTTAAGTGATTCATACTCCGGCAGAATCACCAAAAAATACGCAGAAAGGCCTGCTATCGCCAAAATGGCAAGCAGACCTACAAACATGCGCTTAAATATTTTTCTTATAAGATGTCTTCTGCGAGGTTTCCTGCTCTTTACGGGAGCGGAAACCTCAGACTTTTTTTCAATATTTTGCTCGTTATTATTCATTTGACTAATTTACTTAGCGTAATCTACAGCTCTTGACTCACGAATAATATTAACCTTGATGACACCCGGATACTGCATCTGATCCTGGATCTGCTTAGCCATATCGTGTGCCATGATAGTCATATCATCGTCTGATACCTGATCAGGTACAACCATGATACGGACTTCTCTTCCGGCCTGAACCGCAAAGGACTTTTCAACACCCTTGTATGAATTGGTTATATCCTCAAGCTCCTTAAGTCTGTTGGTATAGGTCTCAAGCGACTTACGTCTGGCACCCGGTCTTGCCGCAGAAATAGCATCGGCAGCAGCAACTACGCAGGCAATGAGTGATGTAGGCTCTGTACCGCCGTGATGTGATGCCACAGTGTTAATGACAATCTCAGGCTCATGATGCTTCCTGCAAAGCTCTACACCAAGCTGTACGTGTGTACCTTCCACATCGTGGTCAATGGCTTTTCCTATATCATGAAGAAGACCGGCCCTCTTTGCCATACGTACATCGAGTCCGAGCTCTTCGGCAAGAAGTCCCGAAATCTGGGCGACTTCCACTGAATGTCTGAGAGCGTTCTGTCCGTAAGAGGTTCTGAACTTCATACGTCCGAGGAGCTTAACCAGTTCGGGATGGATGCCATGAACACCAACTTCAAGTATTGCGGCATCTCCTTCCTCACGGATAGTCTCATCAACTTCCTTCTGGGCTTTTTCAACTACCTCTTCAATTCTTGCAGGATGGATACGTCCATCAACTATAAGCTTCTCAAGGGCTATCCTTGCCACTTCACGACGGATAGGATCAAATCCGGAAAGAACAACCGCTTCCGGTGTATCATCTACGATAAGCTCAACACCTGTAAGCTGTTCCAGTGTTCGGATATTTCTTCCTTCACGTCCAATGATACGGCCCTTCATTTCATCATTCGGAAGCTGTACTACGGATACCGTTGACTCGGTAACCTGGTCAGCAGCGCATCTCTGTATCGCATCAACGATATAATTGCGTGCGTTTTTCTCGGCATCTTCTTTTGCCTGATTGTCCATCTCACGGATCATCATGGCATAATCGTGCTTTGTATCTTCCTCAAGTGATTTCAAAAGTTCTGTCTTGGCCTGGTCTCTTGTGAGACCTGAAATTCTCTCAAGCTCGGTAACCTTCTGGTTATGAAGTTCTTCAACTTCTGTTTCTCTTTTGCTGATCTTGTCCTGACGCTTCTGAAGCTCCTGCTCTTTCTGCTCAAGACTTGCAGCCTTCTTCTCGGAAGCTTCATCTCTCTTCAGCATTCTGTGCTCGAGGTCGGATACCTCTTTACGTCTGTCCTTGATTTCCTTATCAAGGTCGTTCTTTGCCTTTAATGCCTCTTCTTTTGTTTCGAGAAGGGCTTCTCTCTTTTTATTCTCGGCTGTTCTTATAGCATCATCTATAATCTCTCTGGACTTCTGTTCAGCGGATCCGACGGTTTTTTCGTAGTCGGATTTTGCTTTGTTCTGTCCGGCAGCGAACATAGCTATGCCTACAATGGCAGCAACAACCAAAAGAATAGCAATTCCTAATGGGGACACTTTGTGTACCTCCTTCACTATTTTGTTGTTAATGTACAAACAGATATGTGAAAAAGCAAAAACTTTATGTCGGTTTTTACTCTGTCAAATTCCATTTATATATAAAATTATATTGGTTTCAATATAAACATTAACTTAACTATTACATTTTATATAAAATAGTAGTCACTGTCAAATAGACAATTAGTATAACGGACGGACAGAGCCGGAGGTCATCCATCCGGCTCTGTCCTGGTTTTGATCCTATTTTTTCTTTTTTTCTGTTTCTTTTGAGTTTTCGACACATTCCAGTGTTCTGTAGAGGAGACGGTAGAGGGTGCCGGCTTCTTCTTTTGTGAGTTTTATGCAGTTTCCCATTTCTTTAGGGACTTCAAGGGCTTCTTCTCTAAGCTGAACTCCCTTTTCTGTGATGGTGACATCAAGAGATCTTTCGTCTTCGGGGCAGCGTTCTCTTTTTATGAGACCTTTTGCTTCAAGGCGTTTAAGAAGGGGAGTCAGGGTGCCGGAGTCAAGGTAAAGGCATTCGCCCAGTTCTTTAACATTGACTCTTTTTTTCTCCCACAGAACCATCATAGCTATATACTGAGTGTATGTAAGATCGATCTTCTCCAAAAAGGGTGTATATCTTCTGACCAGTTCTTTCGCGCATACGTAAAGCGGGAAACAAAGCTGGTTCTCAATTTTCAGAGATTCATATTTATCTGACATTTTAACCTCCGGATAAATGATTCATTTAGAACTCTGCCATGATGGCCTGTCTATCAGTTTCCTTATTGTAGCACAAAACCAATAAAATTTTTAAACATCTTTTCTTCAGAGAATTGCGGCTACCTTTTCTTCAACCAGAGCCATATCCATGGTAGGCTCGAAACGATCCACTACATTACCCTCTCTGTCGATCAGGAACTTTGTGAAATTCCACTTTATATCCGGTGTGCTTTCATAATCAGGATGCTGCTTTCCGATAAAATCCTTCATGAATTCCGCCGTTTTTCCTTCACCAAGTCCCTTGAAGCCCTGCTGTGACTTAAGATACTTAAAGAGCTCTGTCTCATTTTCGCCGTTTACATCGATTTTTGCAAACATTGGGAACTTTACACCAAATCTGCTTGAGCAGAACTTTGCTATCTCCTGCTCGGTTCCCGGTGCCTGATGGCCGAACTGATCACAAGGGAAATCAAGTATCACAAGTCCCTTATCCATATACTTCTCGTACATAGCCTGAAGCTGCTCGTAATGTGGTGTGAAACCGCACTCTGTTGCTGTGTTAACGATGAGCATAACCTTGCCCTTATACTCCTCAAGTGTTGTTTCATTCTTATCCTTATCTAAAACCTTGATATCATAAATATTAGCCATTGTAATCTCTCCTTTTGTTTTTTTCTGTTAATTTTTTTATCATTAAACCCCAAGTGGATGATCTCATCACATTTTGGGGCATGTCCAACATAAAACTAACATTGCATCTATGTATCCGCATGCTGCCAATGCTGCCACCGCTCCGTCTGATGCTGCGGTTGTAAGCTGTCTGACTGCTTTGGTACGACAATCTCCGGCAGTAAAGATACCTTCTGTTCCTGTTTTCAGATCCTCTCCTGCTTTTATATAGCCCTTCTCATCAAGATTAGTGACATTTGAGAATGCCTCATTGTCGGGAGCCTGACCTATAGCCACAAACAATCCGGAAACTTCTATGGTTCTTGTTTCGCCGGTGTTCTTGTTTGTAACCTCAAGTGAAGTAAGACCGGAAGCATCTTCATTGAGCTTTGTAATGGTGCTGTCCAGAACGAACTCAACATTAGCCTTTGCTTTTAATCGTTCAACTTCTTTCTGATCTGCGCGGAACTGATCTCTTCTGTGGATGACATATACTTTCTCGCAGTAGTTTGAAAGGAATTGAGCATCCTCAAGGGCGGTGTTGCCGCCTCCGTTTACAGCTACCACTTTATTTCTGTAGAACATTCCGTCACAGGTCGCACAATATGAAACGCCTTTTCCCACAAGAGCCTTCTCATTGGGAAGTCCCAGTGGACGATTCTTTGCTCCCGTGGCAAGGATCACAGCCTTACACTCATATTCATTCTGTGTAGTGGTGACCTTTTTTACATCGCCTTCGGTAATTATTCCTGTTACCCTTTCAAATCTGATGTCTGCCCCCAGATCCTTTGCCTGATTGTAAAGTCCTGTTGCAAAATCAAACCCCGAAATATGTGCGATACCGGGATAGTTTTCTATATCCGGGGTGTTGACTATCTGTCCACCATAGGATGCAGCTTCAAGCACCAGTGCGCTCTTTCCGGCTCTGACTGTATAGATCGCAGCGGACAGCCCTGCTGTACCCGCACCGATTATTACAACATCTGTCATACAAAAACTCTCCTCTCTCATTTATTAATCGCTGACAGCGTCCTGCCTTGGCTGCCGCCGTGCAGCTTCAGCTGCCTCTGATCGGCGGCAATCCTTAAATGTCAGGTATGTCACTTACTTGAGAAGCTCAAGCACCTGCTCTTTAGGAACAAAGCCTACTGACTGCTTATAAACCTCACCGTTCTTAAAAACAATGAGTGTTGGAATAGATCTGATTCCGTACCTGTCAAGAAGCTCCGGATTTTCATCCGCATCCACGCTCATAACCTTGAAACCTTCTGCTGTATCCGCAATCTCAGAAATGATAGGTGAAAGCATCTTGCATGGTCCGCACCAGCTAGCCCAAAAATCTACCAGTACCGGAACATCACTCTTAAGTACCTGCTCATCAAACTCTGCTGCATTTATTGCATGTGCTGCCATATTTGTTACCTCCGTTTATTAAATGAATTATGATTGTTCAAAAACTTTTAACTTACGTTTTAGATTGTACGCAATTTAATTTAGATTGTCAACAATTTGATTCTAAAAAATATTTTATAATTATTAACCTGGGTTTATTATTTATTGTCCCACAATCGAGCAGGGGAAAGCACCCCCTGCTGGATGTTGCGTTGGCCTTCAAATGAATATAAATATTCGCCTGAAGGCCGTATAGCACATAAAAAAATCAGGGAAACCCTTAATAAGGCGTTTCCCTGATATCATCAATAATCTTCATCTATTGAAAGTGCTTTTCTGACAGTGGAATAGGAGAATCCTTTTCGCATGAGAGATGCGTAAAGTTTTCTTTTCTGTTCTGCATCCAATAAGGAAGGATCTTTGCACTTTTTATTGATGGCAGCTTTAACTGCTCTCATTTCAGAGTCTTCCGACAGTTCTTCATCATCTTTGAATTCAGCCAAAGCTTCCTTTAAGTCTTTTTGATTCACGCCTCTCTGATAAAGCTTCTGTTCTATTTCCCGCAGGGATTTTGAACCAGAATAATGCTTTATCAATTGCTTTGCAAATCTCAGATCATTTATATAATCGTATTTTTTCAGGAAGTCTATGGTCTCTTCTATGATATCTTCACTGTACCTTCCGGATTTAACCAGTTTATCTCTGAGCTTTGATTCGGTTTTTGCAGCCTGTTCTATAAGGTAGAGACTGCGTTCCTTGCATCGGTTTAAAAGCTTATCATGTTCGGACATCTTGCCGGGGTCAAGATTGTAGCCCGACACTTCCTCACCATGCTCTTTCAATAAATCGTCTATTGTTTTCACTTTAAAATCTCATCTGTTTAAGCTGTTTCGACTGTTATATTTATCAAAAATATCGGCCGGCCAGGAATCGGTATTTCACATCAACATAATCTTTCTCAGCATAACGGCGCAGAACATCCTTATTGAATTTCAGTCTTATGCTTCATCCTCCGACTCAGAAGCTGCCTTTGCGGCTTCTGCCTCGGCGAATTCATCCTTCGGAAGTCCGTACTTCTCACGAACCTTGCCTTCAACCTCTGCCATGATTGCCGGATTTGCCTTAAGATATTCCTTGGCATTCTCACGGCCCTGTCCTATCTTTTCACCGTTATAGGCAAACCATGCGCCTGACTTTTCTACGATGTTTTCTTCAACCGCAAGGTCAAGTACATCTCCTGACTTTGAAATACCTTCGCCAAACATGATGTCAAACTCGCACTGTTTAAACGGCGGAGCAATCTTGTTCTTAACTACCTTTACTCTTACACGGTTACCTGCCGCATCACCGTTCTGCTTCAGAGTCTCAACTCTTCTGATATCAAGTCTTACAGATGCATAGAACTTAAGAGCACGGCCTCCGGTAGTGGTCTCTGGACTTCCGAACATAACTCCGACCTTCTCACGGAGCTGGTTGATAAATATAAGTATGCAGTTTGATTTTGCGATGATAGAGGTAAGCTTACGTAATGCCTGGGACATGAGTCTTGCCTGAAGGCCCACGTGGGAATCTCCCATCTCTCCGTCTATCTCTGCCTTTGGTACAAGTGCTGCTACCGAGTCGATTACAAGGATGTCCATGGCGCCTGATCTTACCATGGTCTCGGCAATCTCAAGGGCCTGTTCTCCTGAATC
>JAGAXP010000183.1 GCA_017940955.1 Oribacterium sp. | reverse complement strand
TATCTTTGACTGTCTTAACGATATCCGTAACCTTGAGACAGCTGTAAAGGCTACAAAGAGAGAGGGTGGTCATGCTCAGATCGCTCTTTGCTATACTCTCGGTGATGCATATACTCTTGATTACTGGGAGAAGCTTGCAAACGACGTTGAGAGTCTTGGTGCAGATTCCCTTTGTATCAAGGATATGGCCGGACTTCTTCTTCCACAGGCAGGTTATGATCTTGTCAAGGCTCTTAAGAGAGGAACCAAGCTTCCTATCGAGATCCACACACACTACACATCAGGTATGGCATCAATGACTTACCTTAAGTGCGTTGAAGCAGGTGCTGACATCATCGATACAGCATCTACACCTTTTGCTCTCGGTACATCACAGCCTTCAACAGACGTTATGGTTAAGGCTTTTGAAGGAACAGAGTATGATACAGGTCTTGATGTTAACAAGCTCATCGATGTTTCCAACTATTTCGAGCCATATCGTGAGGAGTGCCTGAAGTCAGGTCTTCTTTCAACAAAGGTACTCGGTGTAAATGTTAATACCCTCAGATATCAGGTACCGGGCGGTATGCTCAGTAACCTTATCTCACAGCTTCACCAGGCAGGCAAGGACGATCAGCTTACAGAGGTTCTTGAGGAAGTTCCAAGAGTTCGTAAGGACTTTGGTGAGCCACCTCTCGTTACACCTTCTTCACAGATCGTTGGAACCCAGGCTGTTATGAACGTTCTCATGGGTGAGAGATACAAGATGGTTCCTAAGGAGTCACATAAGCTTGTAGCCGGAGAGTTCGGACGTACAGTTAAGCCTATGGACCCTGAGGTTGTTAAGAAGATCCTTAAGGGCGAAGCTCAGATGACAGACCGTCCTGCAGATCATATCGAACCTCAGATGGAGAAGTATACCGAGGAAACAAAGCAGTATGTTGAGAATCCTACCAAGGAAGATGTTCTTTCATACGCTCTGTTCCCTGCTGTAGCTAAGGATTTCTTCGAGTACAGAAATGCACAGCGTACAGGTGTAGCTGCAACTGCAGCTGACAAAGCCAATAAGGCGTATCCAGTTTAATAGAGACTGATTTATCCTTTTTAAAGGCGGTGCCGGATTTCCGGCACCGCCTTTAAGCTTTTTCATGTTCCCGATTTCAGGTAATTTTCCGCTCATTAACCTTATTCCCAAATACATTATCATATCAGTTATAAGAACCTGCTCCCATTCATTACAAAACCTTGTCGGTTATCTGAATAATTTGGATTTCCGTTGCGATTCCAGGAGCTAACTTTTATGATTTAAATGAGTCAATTTTTGCAAATTGGGGAGTCAGATTTAATGAAAAAAATCAAAGTGAAAAAGACATTAAGAAAAGCCGCTGCGCTTTTATCCATATTGGGACTGTTTGTATCCGTGCCTGAAGCACTGATAAAAGACGGTTCCATGATATCTCATGCAGAACAGCTTGCAGTCATAAGAGGCACCAACGTCAATGTTCGCTCCACTGCCGGAACAGATGGAGCAGTAGTTACCTCCCTCGGGAACAACACTCAGGTTTCCGTTATCGGACAAACTACCGGAAGTGACGGGAATACCTGGTGTCAAATTTCCTTTTCAGGTGGCACAGGATATGTTCGTTCAGATTTTGTTCAGGCACAGGTATCCTATACCAATGACGGAAATTTCGAAGCTGCTCTGTCACAGCAGGGTTTCCCCGAATCCTACAAACCGGGGCTTCGACAGCTACATACACAGTACCCAAACTGGGTTTTTAAAACTATGAATACCGGGCTTGACTGGTCTGCAGCCGTACAGGCAGAACTTCAGGGAACCTCAAGCCTTATCGATAAAGGTTCAAAATCCTCATGGAAATCTACAGAACCCGGAAAATTTGACTGGACCACCTCCAGCTGGCCCGGATTCGATGGTGCCACCTGGGTAGCCGCATCAAAAGAAATTGTCGAGTATTACATGGATCCGAGAAATTTCCTTGATGATTCCTATATATTCCAGTTCACAGCCCATGAGTTTGATCCTTCTGTTCAGACTCTGGACAGATTAAAGTCCATGGTTAAGGGCACCTTCCTGGAAGGAAGTGTCACCATAGATTCATCAAGCCCTCTTTATCAGCAAGCTCTTCAGTCAATGGGCTATACCGGTATGACGGGGACAGCAAATCCCGTTTCCGGAGCTTCAGATGGAGCATCTCCGGTTACGATAGAAGTGGGTTCCGTTCTTGATCTTGTTAATTCGGGACTCAGCGCAGACGAAGTATTGATCGGATACGAAGCACCGGGAAGTACGACCGAAACAAAAGCGGCAGACACCGGATCAGCAGTTTCCGAATCAACGGCAGCTTCAAATTCCTCAGAGTCCTCGGACGGAACTGTCATAAACATTACAGACGGAGGGGCTGTTACATCATCAGCGGACAGCACTTCCGACAGCACCACCGTCACAGATGGAATCTCAGTCTATGCAGCACCCGGCGGTGCCGTTACAGCTGAAGTAGCTGCCAATCCTGCAGGAACCGGAAACATTACCGGTGCTTACACAGGTCAGGTTACGGTAACATACTCAGATATCATTATGGAAGCTGCCGAGCAGGCTCAGATAAGTCCTTATGTTCTTGCATCCATGATCATACAGGAGCAGGGCAGTAAGGGAACCAGCGGATCCATCTCCGGAGCGAGCGGCTACTATAACTATTTCAACGTCGGTGCCTATGCAACTGGCGGCATGACCGCAGTAGAGAGAGGGCTCTGGTACGCATCCCAGTCCGGAAGCTATAATCGCCCCTGGAATACTCCCGAAAGAGCGATAATCGGCGGTGCCATGTTCTATGCAGGCAACTATCTGAACGCAGGACAGAACACACTGTACCTTAAGAGATTCAATGTTCAGGGCTCCAACATTTACAAACACCAGTACATGACAAACACGCAAGGCGCAGCGGAAGAAGGGAAGAATCTCAGCAAGGCTTATAATGAAACAATGCGTCAGGATGCAATAACATTTTACATTCCGGTATATACCAATATGCCTGAAACCGCATGCCCTATGCCCACAAAGGACGGAAATCCAAACAACAAGCTGGCTTCCCTTTCAGTGGATGGTTTCACTCTGACTCCGGGCTTCAATATGGATACTGCTTCATATACACTTGTTGTCGATCCTTCAGTCACAGCGGTTAATGTTTCCGCCGCAGCAATTCATTCAGGCGCAACAATCTCCGGAACCGGACAGATTGTACTGGATCAGGCTTCCACCATGGTTAATGTTCCGGTAACAGCAGAAAACGGAGACCAGCGTAACTACCAGATCACCATTAACAAGTCCGCAGGCGGTCAGACGAGTGCATATCAGACATATATGCCGCAGGATTCGTATTCAAATGTTCAGGTACCGGGAAATGCCTATCCGACACTTGGCAGCACAACCGGACCCATAACTGTTGATGTTTCCTCTGTATATGGAAATACTTCAGTTCAGGCTGTAGTCTCAGAAACAGCAGTCAACAGCTCATCCACTAATATGGTTGAAGTTGGCGTCGGTCCGATGTAAAATGATAAAGTTAAGTATGAAAATAACAAAGAGGTATTCATGAGACATTTTAAATATTTTCTGACAACAGCTGCCATATCAGTATTTTTGTCAATGCAGGCATTGGCTGCCACAGCATCCATATCCTTTTCAGACCCCACCGTCACAGTAGGTTCCGAAGTCAATGTCACCATGAAGGTTTCAAGCTCTGACGGAGCCTTGTCACGTTCTGACATCACCCTTGGCTACGATTCAAGTCTTCTCGAATTCATAAGCGGAACAGACGCAGAGGGCGGAGCCGGAACCATTCGCGTCAATGGTGCCACCAATGGTGCTGAAACCGGAACCCTTGAGTACAACCTTAAATTCAATACTCTTGCATCAGGAAATGCGAAGATCAGCATTTCAAACTTTGAAGTTTATGACACAGATGAGTCTATAGCCGAGATAACCCATCAGGGTTCCTCAAATGTCACCATTTCATCTGCAGCCGCTGCTTCCAACAATGCCATACTCGGTTCCCTCGTGGTATCACCGGGAACCCTGACACCTGAGTTTGCAAATAATGTAACCGAGTATTCTGTTATCGTCGGTACAAGTGTAGATACTCTTGCCATCAATGCTGTCACTGCTGATTCCGGCGCAACAGTAGCCGTTACCGGAAACGAACAGCTTAATATGGGTGAGAACAATGTTGCCATCACAGTAACTGCTGCGGATGGAACCACCCAGGCAACCTACAACATCAAGGTAACCAAACAGGAAGGTGGTCCGACTGCGGGCGATGCCGCACAGGTCGGTGTTCCTACAGAAACCGTGAATGAAGGTGTAAAACTCAGCTCCAAGGAAAAGACCATTACCATCATGAACCCGGGTTCGAATGTTGTGGTACCTGAGGGCTTTGCAGAAAGTACCATTGATATAGACGGTCATCAGGTTAAGGGCTGGGTATGGAAGCATGACTCAGACCACCAGTATTGCATCGTTTACGGTATGAATGATGCCGGTGAACTGAACTTCTACAGATACGATCTTCAGGAGAAGACTCTCCAGAGATATTTTGAGGATCCTGTCGCTGAAGACATTAAGACAAGCGCAGAAAAGTATCCGGAAGTAGTTGAGAGATATGACAGACTTGTAGGTCAGTATAACAGCATGTTCATACTTGCATGTGTACTCGGCGGAATAGTCATTATCCTTCTGATCTTTATGATCGTTGTGCTCACACAGAGAAGGCACATGCCGCAGAATGGCTCACTTCGCAGCCTGAGGGATCAGAAAGATTCCGGGGCCGGATCATCCGATGATTCAGTACCTTCAGATGAGACTATTGCCTTTAACAGACTCAGTCGTTCTACCGATTCCGTTTCGGCTGAAGATTCATTGGATCCGGAGCTTGAGATGACAAGGATCATAACAAAGGATGAACAGGCAGACTATATTAAGGCAGAGAGTCCGTCCCAGGTTGCAGCAAACTCCGGACTTGATCTTGAAGACCTTGATGAAGAAGATGACACACCGGCAGAAAGTAAAAGCTCTGTCCCAAATGAGGATATGGGAGCAACAAGAGCCTTTGACTTCAATAAGGAATGGAAGAAATCCAACCTGAAGAATCCAAAGACTGCTTCAGCCGATGCTTCTGAAGCAAATGAAACATCTTCCTCTGACAGCGGACTTGATATCGAGGATCTATAAAAACTAATAAGAAGCAGACGTCACCTAAATGACGTCTGTTTTTTTGCAAAAATTTCCCGCAACAAAATCTACAGCAAGTTGATTAACTCCTACAAATGTTCTAGAATATTCTTTATGAAAGGTGGTAAAACATGAATCAATTTACTATTCAGGCTCAGCGTTCCTTACAGCTTGCCATAGAGGCGGCAGAGGAGCTTAGGCACAATTACATAGGCACAGAACATATCCTCCTGGGACTGAGACGTGAAGGCACTTCTGTGGCCTCCAAGGTTCTCCAGCAAAACGGCATCAACGAAGACAGAATCCGCGAAATGATCTCCAAATTCATCTCACCGGACAGCAATGTTGCCGTTACTGACAGGGCAGGTTATACACCTTCAGCCAAGAAAATAATGGAGAACTCCATGCAGGAGTCGATGCGTGCAGGCTCAAGGCTTGTCGGAACAGAACATATACTTGTTGCGCTCCTTAAGGATACAGGCTGTGTTGCCTCCAGGATCATTGCCACACTGGGAGGCAATGCCCAGCGTATCTATCAGCAGCTTATGGCTGTCATCAATCAGGATCCGGCAACCGATGAACGGGCGCCACGTCAGTCACAGCAGCCCAAGCGTTCCGACACTCCAACCCTGGACCAGTATTCCAGAGACCTTACCGATATGGCAGCTAACGGAAAGCTGGATCCGGTTATCGGAAGAAGCTCTGAGATCATGAGAGTCATCCAGATACTGTCAAGGAGAACCAAAAACAATCCTTGTCTTATCGGAGAACCCGGAGTCGGAAAGACCGCCGTTGTGGAAGGTCTGGCCCAGAGAATCTATTCGGGAGATGTTCCCGAAACCATTCAGAACAAACGACTTGTCACCCTGGATATCTCAGGCATGGTGGCAGGTTCCAAATACAGAGGCGAATTTGAAGAACGTATAAAGCGTGTTATTGCCGAAGCAAGAAATGACGGTAATGTTCTTTTGTTTATCGATGAGATACATACTATCATAGGCGCAGGCGGTGCGGAAGGAGCATTGGATGCCGCCAATATACTTAAACCGGCTCTGGCCCGTGGAGAGCTCCAGATCATCGGTGCAACAACTCTGGACGAATACCGAAAGCATATAGAAAAGGATGCGGCTCTTGAACGTCGTTTCCAGCCGGTAACAGTGGATGAACCTTCAGAGGACGAGACCTATGATATCCTTAAGGGCATAGCTCCAAAGTATGAGGAACACCATCATGTGGTCATAGATGATGAGGCATTAAAGGCCGCTGTATCTTTGTCCGAACGTTATATCAATGACAGATATCTTCCCGACAAGGCCATCGACCTCGTTGATGAAGCCGCTTCAAAGATACGTATAACCGCCTCCGGAGAGCCCCAGGCTATCAAGAAGCTGCGTATGCAGATAGACGACCTGGAGAACGATAAGGAACAGTGCATCCGTGAGGAGGATTTTGAAGGCGCTTCCGAGATAAAGAAAAAGCAGGAGCAGAAAAAGCTTAAACTTGATAAGGAAATAGAAAAATGGCAGAAGTCCAAGGAAGATAATGTTCTTCACGTTACGGAAACCGACATTGCCAATGTTGTCTCCGAGTGGACAAAGATTCCTGTTCAGAAGCTTACAGAGGGCGAAACAGAGAAGCTTATGCGTCTTGAGGACACTCTTCACAAGAGGGTTGTGGGACAGACAGAGGCTGTTTCCGCTGTTGCAAAAGCGATCAAAAGAGGCCGCGTAGGTCTTAAGGATCCAAAGCGTCCTATCGGTTCCTTCATGTTCCTGGGACCTACAGGTGTAGGTAAGACTGAGCTTTCGAAGGCATTGGCAGAAGCCATGTTCGGTTCCGAGAATAACCTGATCAGGGTTGACATGTCCGAATACATGGAAAAGTACAGCGTCTCAAAGATGATCGGTTCACCTCCGGGATATGTGGGCTATGACGAAGGCGGCCAGCTCAGTGAAAAGGTGAGACGCAATCCGTATTCTGTCATCCTTTTCGATGAGATCGAGAAGGCTCATCCGGACGTTCTCAACATCCTTCTACAGGTGCTGGATGACGGTCATATAACCGATGCTCAGGGACGAAAGGTTTCCTTCAAGAATACCATCATTATCATGACTTCCAATGCAGGAGCCGAGCAGATAGTGAGCCCAAAACGTCTCGGATTCGATACCGGTGACGGATCTCAGGAAAAGGATTACCAGTTTATGCAGAGCCGTGTAATGGACGAGGTTCACCGTCTCTTTAAGCCGGAATTCCTTAACAGAATTGACGAGGTAATCGTTTTCCATCAGATCACAAAGGAAAACATGAAGGATATCCTGTCCATCATGATGAGAGACGTCATCAACCGTGCAAGCTCGCAGATGAACATCAAGATCAGCCTTGATACAAAGTCCAAGGAATGGCTCATCGAAAAGGGCTTCAACCCTAAATTCGGTGCAAGACCTCTGAGAAGGACTATACAGACAGAACTTGAGGACAAGCTGGCGGAAGAGATCCTGGATGGAAACATTCCCGAAAACTCCACTGTAAAGATAACCGTGGACAAGGAAGGAAATGCGCTTAAATTCGGAGGTCAGAATAAAGCCGCAGAGCCAGCCAAAAAAGCAGTAGTGAAAAAAACTGCTGCCAAAACGGCTAAAGCTACAGCCAAAAAGCCTAAGGCAAAAACCACCGGTACAACTACCGAAGCATCAGATAAAACGGTTAAAGCTGCAAATCAGTAATTATAAATCTTAACAAAAAAGAAGACTTACAGTTTTTTTGAAGTTCCCAAATTGATATAAAAGCTTTGGGAATAGTAGTCGAACATTAGTGACACGGGGACAGTTTTGAAGTCATCGATTGATGACTCCGGAACCATCCCCGTGTCATATATAGTTTTTTATAAATAAAGGAAAAATATGGCAAAAGCAACATCGAAATATTTTTGCAAAGAATGCGGATACGAATCCGCCAAGTGGCTGGGGCAGTGTCCCGGCTGCCGCGCCTGGAATTCTTTTGTCGAAGAACCGATAGTTCCTTTAGGATTTTCGAAATCCACAGGTAAATCATCGGGAGGTATACGACCTATCAGACAAAAACCGGTTAGGATAGACGAAATCTCCCTGCAAAAGGAAGACAGAATCCCCACAGGTTTTCGCGAGCTTGACAGAGTTCTGGGCGGAGGAATTGTTGTGGGATCTCTGGTTCTTTTAGGCGGTGACCCGGGAATCGGAAAATCCACCCTGCTCCTTGAAGTTTCCAGAAATCTGTCTGCGGAATCAAAGAAAAAAGCGCTCTACATTTCCGGTGAGGAAAGTCTCAAACAGATAAAGATGAGAGCCGAGAGAATAGTAGATATAAGCGGTGATCTCAAATTCATGACAGAGACCAACATTGAAAATATAGTAGCCACAGTTCAGGAGGAACAGCCGGACTTCGTGGTCATCGATTCCATCCAGACCATGTATACAGAAACAGTAACCGCAGCTCCCGGATCAGTCAGCCAGGTTCGGGAATCATCGGCTCAGCTCCTAAGGCTTGCCAAGGAAAACGGCATCGCCATCTTTATAGTCGGTCACGTGACCAAGGATGGTAATGTTGCCGGTCCCAAAATTCTTGAGCACATGGTGGATGTGGTTCTCTATTTTGAAGGTGAGAGCAGCGGCAGCCTCCGCATCATGCACGGACAGAAAAACCGATTCGGTTCCACCAATGAGATCGCTGTCTTCGAAATGGAAGGCTCCGGTCTTCATGAGGTTCTGAATCCTTCAGAGCTGCTTCTTTCCGGACGTCCCATAGGAGCTTCAGGATCTGTAGTTTCCTGCGGCATGGAGGGCACCAGACCTCTTCTTATAGAGATTCAGGGGCTTGTGGTTCAGACTGCATTTAACCTGCCCAGAAGAACCACCAACGGTTTTGACTATAACCGTCTCAACATGTTGATCGCCATCATTGAAAGACGCCTGAATCTCGAGATCGGGAAGTATGACGCTTACTTAAATATCACGGGAGGATTGCATATCGCAGAGCCTTCCATGGATCTCGCCATCATCATGTCCCTGATCTCATCTTATATGAATATCGAGATAAGCGATGACATCATGATCTTTGGGGAAGTTGGTCTCTCAGGGGAAGTACGTGCGGTTTCCAATGCAGAGCAGCGAGTGGAGGAAGCCGTTAGACTCGGTTTCAACAAGGTTGTGCTCCCGGCATATCATGCCAAAAAGCTGAATGATCGAAACCTGAAGGATGTGCAACTTATTCCGGTGAGAAACATTCGCGAAGCACTGCAGATAATGAAAAAATAAAAAGTACTGGTAACAGTTCAGCCGGTGAAGATGAATTGCTGTGAAATGGCACAGAAAATGCAAGGGACGCGTGACGGGCCACCCCCCCTTGCATTTTCTTACCTTTTTTCAGTTCAGCCGGTGGCGCTATCGGTGAAATTTCAAAAAAGTGCTTGACGTAGGAGAAAATAATCGGTATATTATACAAGTCGCTTGAAGAGAGCGACACTCAGGGGTTTCATCCAATGGTAAGATATCGGTCTCCAAAACCGCTCATGGGGGTTCGAATCCCTCAACCCCTGCTCCATAGAAGGGCAGAAAATAAAGGATTTCCGAGGAATCGGAAGTCTTTTTTTGTTGTGCAAGAAAACGAAACACGATAAAAAGAGTTCCATTTGGTCTCCAATTTGGTCTCCAAAAAAAGGTTATGAAAGTCTCATCGTTACTGACTTTGTACTTTTGATTGAACATTTTTTCAAAGGAAGTAAAAATATGTCTCGAAGGTTAATATTGCCGATATAAGTGTATTTGACGTATAGACCGCCAGACTTTGCCAGGGTTCAATGGCGGTCATTTTCTTTTTGATTGATCTTATCTGAGGGAATTTTCTCTTGGATAAGGTCTTTTTTTGTATATCAGAGCTTTTTTCTTGATACACATGAACACTTTCTATTATGAATTAGGCTGCTGAAATCGTACACGAAGTTCGATTTCTGACGTATAATCTTTGTATAAGGATTGATCAGTGATTACAGGAGTACAACATGACTGATGCAGAAAGACGAGAAGCAGCTAGGCGATTTGCTCAAAAATGGAAAGACAAAGGCAGAGAGGATGAGGATGACCGTTCTTTTTGGATTGAGTTTCTTCAAGATGTAATTGGTTTAGACCATGTTACAGATAGAATCGAGTTTCAAAAGAAGGTGTTGAACAGTAAAGGCACTCTGTCAAATAGGATTGACGCTTACATCCCGGAAACTAAGGTTCTTATAGAGCAGAAAACTTTAGATATTGATTTATCTAAGCCACAGCAAGGACACGGCGGTAAGACTCCGTATGAACAAGCCAAAGAGTACGATAACGCTTTGCCGGTAAGTGAGAAATCGAAATGGATAATAGTATCTAACTTTGCTGAGATCTGGATATATGATATGGATTTAAGGGTTCCAGAGCCTGTTAAGGTGATGTTGTCTGAAATCCCTAATAAATATAGCTTATTTGAGTTCTTAGCGGACAAGAAGCAACAGAAGATAAGCCAAGAAATGGAAGTCTCTGTAAAGGCTGGTGAGTTTGTTGGCTTGATTTATGATGCTCTTTATAAGCAATACATTGATCCAACTTCTGAAAAAGCATCTAAGAGCCTCAATATGCTTTGTGTAAGGCTTGTATTCTGTCTCTATGCCGATGATGCGTATATTTTTGGTGATAGCGGTCATATGTTCCATGACTATATGGCTCAGTTTGACGCTAATGGTATGCGTAGAGCTTTGATTGATTTATTTAGGATTCTTGATACACCTGAAGATAAACGTGATCCGTATGACGATAGTGATCTATCTAAGTTTCCGTATGTGAACGGTGGCTTGTTTGCTGATGAAGACATTGAGATTCCTAAGTTTACCGATGAAATAAGGGATATTCTGTTAGCTAAAGCCAGTGAAGGATTCAACTGGTCACAGATAAGCCCTACTATCTTTGGTGCTGTATTTGAGTCTACTCTGAACCCTGAAACAAGGCGTTCTGGTGGTATGCACTACACATCCATAGAGAATATTCATAAGGTTATTGATCCCCTATTCCTTGATGAATTGAAGGCTGAATTAGCTGAAATAAAGGAAATCAAGGCTTTAAAGACTAGAAATCCTAAGTTGAGGGCGTTCAGAAGAAAGCTTGCTAAGTTAAAGTGGCTTGATCCAGCCTGTGGTTCAGGAAACTTCTTAACAGAGACATATCTTTCTATCCGTAGACTTGAAAATGAAGTCATTGAAACTCTGAATCAAGGACAGATCGGTATGTACTTTGCTGATGATGAAGAGAGCGAAGATCCTATATTAGTCTCTATATCTCAGTTCTATGGCATAGAAATCAATGATTTTGCCGTTACCGTTGCCAAAACAGCCCTTTGGATAGCTGAATCTCAGATGATTAAGGAAACTGAGAGGATAATCAAGACAACTATAGACTTTCTTCCGCTGAAGACCAATGCTTTTATCCATGAAGGAAATGCTCTTAGGATAGATTGGGAAGAAGTTTGTCCTATGTCTGAACTGAATTATATCATGGGAAATCCGCCATTTTTAGGATATTCTAATCAGTCACCCAAACAGAAGAATGATATTTTGTCAGTATTTGTTGATGAATATGGAAACCCTTATAAATCAGCAGGAAAAATTGATTATGTATCTGGATGGTATTTTAAGGCTGCAAGTTTTATCAAGAATACCGGGATTAAGGTGGCATTTGTTTCTACAAATTCAATAACTCAAGGTGAGCAGGTAGCGTTCATATGGAAACCTTTATATGAAAGATTTGGTATCCATATTGATTTTGCTTACAGGACTTTTATTTGGGATAGCGAAGCTAGTTTAAAAGCTCACGTGCATTGTGTGATTATTGGATTCTCTGGTAGAAAAGTTAAGTCTCTATCGAGATTATTTGATAAGGAAAATTTTATAAGTGTTTCCAATATTTCACCATATCTTGTGGATTCCCCTGATGTTTTTATTGAGAGTCGGAAAAAACCGATTTGTAAGGTTCCTTTAATGTCTACCGGAAATAGACCATCTGATGGAGGACATTTGATAATTGAAGAAAAGGATTATAATGCATTTATTGAAAAAGAGCCCAATGCCAAAAAATGGATAAAAAAATTCATGATGGGATATGAATTCATCAATAATGTTTCTCGATATTGTCTTTGGCTTGTTGGTATTACTCCTTCTGAATTGCACGCAATGCCACTTGTGCTTAAACGAGTTTCAGACTGTAAAAAAGAAAGAGAATCGAGTACAGATTTAGGACGGATAAGACTTGCAGAAACTCCGACTTTGTTTAGAGAACAGTTAAATCCGTTTAATGCAATAGTCGTACCCAAAGTATCGTCAGAACGAAGAAGATACATTCCTATAGGGTACTTGGATCAGGATGTTATAGCAGGTGATAATCTTTTTATGATACCTGATGCTACCTTATATCATTTTGGAGTATTGACATCAAATGTTCATATGGCTTGGGTTAGGGCTGTTTGTGGTCGATTAAAAAGTGATTATAGGTATTCTAAGGATGTTGTTTACAATAACTTTCCGTGGTGCAATCCCACAGAAGCTCAGAAAGCAAAGATAGAGCAAACAGCTCAGGGAATATTAGATGCTAGAGCTTTATATCCGGACAGCAGCCTTGCCGATCTATATGATCCACTTACAATGCCACCAGAGCTTCAGAAAGCTCATACAGCCAATGATAGAGCTGTAATGCAAGCATATGGTTTTGATATTAAGACCACCTCTGAGGCTGATTGCGTAGCAAAGTTGATGCAAATGTATCAGGAATTAACTGAACAATAACTAAAAGTGATGTTTAAACCGAGAATATATATTAGTTTAGTATCCAATGGGTTTATCGTAGGAGGTACGTAATGCCAATTCATATCATCGTAGCATGTTTGACAGCTTCCGCAACCTACTGGTTGTTGAGTTGCAGAAGAAGAAATAAATAAGATAACACTGAAACCGGAGGGATAAAGATCCTCCGGTTTTTTGATGCCTCAATTCAAAACAATCGTTCTTGAAAAATCAGGAAATCACGCTATAATAATAAAAAAGAACAGTAGTTTGTATAAGAAGAGCGTAATTGCAATGAGTAAGAGGTTTCCGGTAGATGTAATACTACAACATAATACAGACGGTACAATAATACCTATGAGGCTTAGGTTTACTAATAATGACGGTGAAAGAGTCGAGTACACTATAAGAGGGTATAAGGATTTGTCCGGCCAAGAAACTAGAACTATGCCTGATGGTGTGTTTGTGACGAGCAATGATTTAGTTTATCAATGTAGGTTGATTGTTAATAATCAGCAACGATATATTTATCTACATCGTGATCCAAGCGGAAAATCTTAGTTTATGACTGTTATGCAATAAAAGCAGTATGTTCATTTTTTATAAAAACATCTTTTCTTTTTGTTTTTGGATTAATATAATCTACTTATTAACTCAAACTTCCCACACCCAAAAGGTGTGATGCACCTTGAAAACTCTATACTTTAGACAAATAAAAAGGCATAGGTCGCTTTCAAATAAGGTATAATGAATTTACCACAAAACATTTACCAAGAAAGGACTTACG
>JAGAXP010000182.1 GCA_017940955.1 Oribacterium sp. | reverse complement strand
GTTGCAGCCGGAATCATGAGCATCGGCCTCGATCATACTGAGGTTCTCGGGGACACAGAGGAACTCATAGCAAAAGAAAAGGCCGGAATCATCAAAAAAGGCTCTGATGTAGTTGTACTCCATCAGAAGCCTTCTGTTCTTACGGTTATCAGAGAGAAATTCCAAAGGGTTGATTCAGAAGCATATACCCTATCTGATACGTCAGAATTGAACGATGAACATAACTGCACATCTGAAGCCGAAATGACCACTGACACCGTAAGCTCTTCCGACGCATCAGAATATAGTGAAAATACTGCTGATTTAGACCATACAGATTCACGATTCATCATCACTGACCCATCATCAATATCTGTTCATTCAAGGGATCTGTCCGGTCAGGTTTTTGATTACAAGGATTTCAGAGACATTAAACTGCCGCTGCTTGGCGCATATCAGACCGAAAATGCTTCTGCGGTTTTGGAGCTCATAACCTGCCTCAGAGCTCGCGGTTATATGATTTCCGATGAAGCAGTCCATAAGGGTCTTCTTAATGCCAAATGGCCGGGGCGTTTTGAACTTCTCTCCACTGATCCATACTGCATAGTCGATGGTGCCCACAATCCAAACGGTGTCATGGCCCTTATCGGGTCTATCAAAACCTTCCTGCCGGACCGAAAGATCTGTTTTGTCATGGGTGTAATGAAGGACAAGGACTATCATGAGATGCTCCGCCTCATCACACCTTTTGCCGAAAGCTTCGTGACAGAACTCCCTTACAGTGCCCGGGGCCTTGATCCGGAAATCCTGAAGAAAGAAATTGCTGCATACTTTGACGGTCCGGTTGATACTGCAGATTCAGTCACCGAAGCCGTGGACAAGGCATTGGCACACGCAAAAGAAACAAGTACTCCTGTAATCTGCTTCGGTTCACTGTATCAGGTGGCGGACATCAGGAAACATGTTATGAACAGTGCAAACTGAAATTTCATCCAAATTCAACAATACACTTTATGATCTCATGGCTGAACAGACCATCACGGTTACAGTAGAAAAAGATTTTCTGCACACCTCTGATGGAAAATCTCGCCTGGGCTTCTCCTTCTGGATAAAGCTTCACAATCTGACAGCGATCCGGTGATACTGCTGCAATAAATGAAATGTAGTGGTTCTTGTTCATTTCGTGATCGATCCTGACGAAATACTCGTCCTCCACACGTTCGACAAAAGTCATATGGTTTTCGTCTCTGCTCCCACCCGAAGGGTGAGGAGAGCCCGCCGGCTTTGAGGCATCAAAGAAATCCGCTCCGCGGATTTCTACATCACTCAGCTCGGCTTCAGCCGGCAGAAGCTGAATCCCATGACAATGAATCACCGCCTCCCCCATACTGTGGATCACATTACCGCAGACCGGACAGATATAGAATTTTGACCGGAGCATATTCGCCGATACATTTTCGTTGTGAATGGTGTTTCCGGAGATCAGCTCTGTTACGGAGATACGAAATGCATCCGCTATGGGCTCCAAAAGGGTGATGTCGGGATAGCCCTTTGCCGTCTCCCACTTAGAAATAGCTTTATCACTGACTCCCAGCTCCTCCGCAAGCTGACTCTGGGTCATTTTATTTTTTTCTCTCAGTTCTTTGATAACTGCACCTGTAACGTACTGGTTCATATTCCTCAACCTCCGTTCACATTCCTAAGATACTCAACCTTCGGTATCATGGGTGTCTCAAGTCCTGCCACTGTCTCCGGTGAAAGGTGAAATGTCTCCCCATACTCCTCACCTGCTCTTTCGAATTTCTGAAGCAGAGGTTCTGCCACAACAGCCGCGGCGGGAACATTGAGCAAAGGTGCCTCCGGAACACATACCATGTCCGATCCGCAGAAGCACTGCCTGCACATCGCTCTGAGCCCATCAAAATTCCCGTCCCAGTCGGGAAAACCGCAGCCGCAGATCACAAGTGTATGAAGCTTCGAAAAATCCGCCCCTGCCTCATGATGAATTCTTCCGTCCTGCTCCTCCACCATCCGCATTTTCACCAGCGGAACGGTCCTGTCGAGAACCGCCTTTAGATGGGACGGCATGGAATAACAGTACAGCGGGAAACTCCAGATAATAAGATCCGCCTTCGTGTAGAGATCCAGTATCTCATTCTGATCGTCCTCCATTACACAGTGGCCGTCCATTTTCTCCCAGCACTTGAAGCAGCCTCTGCAGGGTGCAACCGTCTTTTCGATGACATTGACAATGTCTACATCATGTTTCTCTTTTTTGTTGAGTCCCTTTAAAAAGCTTTCCGTCAAACGAAATGTGTCACTTTTCTTTTTGGGACTTCCGTTCAATACAAGTACTCTCATTTATTCCTCCTTGGGTTTTCCCCTCTGCTGAAATCTTAGTACTTGTATGAGCCAAAGACCACCTACTCAAAGTAGAGTCAGTTTCTTATTCCATTGGGCTTAAAATGACGTCATATTTATTTATAACCCAGCAGGCCAGCCTTCACTCTTTCTTATCCCTGCATATATTATTATTGCAACGGTCAAAAAGAAGAGCGCCGACTGCAGCCGGAATCCCGACACCAAAAATAGCCGAAAAAGATTCTCTCGAAGGGTACTCTCTTCATCCCTAATCTCAAAACAGTATCTTTCTCCGACTTTTGATAAGTTATGATGAAGTATACTGCCACAACAAGGTTACTGAGCATGGTAGCAAGTGCCGCTCCCATGACCTGTTTGCCGTCAGGCAGTATTACAAACATAAATATTGGATCCAGTATAATGTTCAGAACCCCGCCCATACTGAGCCCGAAGAAAGCTTTTGAAGAAAGTCCGATGCTTCTCAGCATAGATGACACAGTATTACTGAATATCACCGGCACCCCGCCGAGAACCACCACAAAGAACATGTATTGTCTGGAATACTCAAGCACGTTGTCACTTGCCCCAAGAAAAATAAGGAGCGATAGTCAGCTATATACAGGAAGTACCAGTGAACATGATGCCACCACATAAGGATTATTTGTTCTCCCGACAAACCATGTATCAGCCATATTGTATATCTAGTCACGATACTTTATATTGGCTCTATATCGTGCTTTCGATTCTAAATATTGTGGTGAAATTCCACTCATTCTATGCAATTTATTTTTTCCTTGAAGTTTTTGCAACCAAATTGCAACCACGAAATTTTCCTACTCGTAATAAACTGCTATTGGATGAACTATATTCAATCCGTCTTCACTTCCAAAAAATGGAATCATAATCTGATTAAGAATATTCCCAATCTGAGCAAAAGCATTTGTGGTGTTTTCTTCACTAGATGCATCTATTCTGTTCGTAATATATCCAAACACCTTTATCTTTCCACCAAACTTGAAAGAAGTCATATCTATATTGTCTCTCACATATTTATCATTCAAAACTACCATGTAATTCTTTATGCATATACACGTCTATATGGAATCAACTCATACAATACATCTAAAATGTCTTTAATATTATCGTAATTCTTAGCGGACTCCTTTTTCATTTCTTTAGCAGTATCACTATATCTCTTATTTATCTCATTTACATTTGCCCCTTCTTTCATTAGTTCCGCGTTTTGTAATAATTTAAGTCGCTGTGTAATTTGATCTTCATCGCTTTTTTTCAAAAAATCAACCAGCTTTTTATTTCCAAATATTTTCTGGTAGTAATCAAAATCTACAACGAAAAAATCATCACAGACTTCAATAAAATCACCAATCTCATTTGTATTCAAACTATTATTTGCTTTTAAATACTGCATAAGTTGGTCAAATGCATTATCATGCAATATTTTTGTTTGCACATCTTTTATCAGTTCATCGTTTGTTGTCTCCTTCAGATGGTTATAAGCTAATTCCATTTTGCCATCTAACCCTCCTCCAAAGACTTTCATATCAACCTCTGCACCACCTTCTATGGTAACTCCATTTTGTTTAGAAATGGATGTCTCTTTTTGCAGTTCTTTTTCTTCAGTTTGAATCAGCCCATCATAAATCTGCGCCACATATGAATTTAAAGTGTCTGTATCTAAATATATAAATCTTCGCATTACACCCTCTCCATTACCAACTTTATACATTAATATGTCGCTGAACTCAAACAGTAAAATAGTAATCTTTTCTATCTTTTTTTACTATTAGCCATAAACTTCTCATCTTCAAGTGCCGCTTTAATTAAGTTTTTCTTATATGGCACATGTATTGTAGGTACTTTATGCATATTATCCCTAAAAACCGGAAGCAAATCCCACAAATCTCTCACCTGTCTTCTTATTCCATTAGAATCTGCGATATCTCCTTTACTATCAAAATCTGGATAAATCACAATAATAGGCAATCCCTGATCATTTATTCCATAATCGATTTCTTCCCTTAACGCCCTGCTATTTCTTGTTATACCGCTTAAAACCAATACTATGTTCTTTGAGTTTCTAATTCTTTCCCTAAGTCGAGGCTTTAATGTATTTTCCCAATCACTTCCATCACGAACGTTATAATTTTTGTCATGAGAATCAATAAATGGAAAAGAACTATCCTCTCCTTTCCAAGCTCTTAACAAGTTATAAGTCACAAAATCTGGCGTTGAAGATGCACCTAAATTGTTTTGATTAAACGGCTCATCTACATAAAAAGCACAGTAATTACCGTTACGATATCCCATCAGTTCTACCTCCTATTTGTCTCATTAAACATGTCCTTGTATTCATATAATTTATAGTTTTTAGCATCACCATATAATACAATTTTTACCTTTGCTTTCAAGCTTACCCCACTACTGTTCAAAGTACATAACATACATCTTAAGAGCGAACTATTTTCTTTCGGCCCATCATCAAATCTTGGTATTCCTGTACCCAGCAATGGTAAAACAATATCATTCATCGCATAAACCCTATCTACTTCTTTCCACATTCTCATGAGCATCTGTTCATATTGGACCATATTTGTATGCGCTTCATGCCTATTGTTTAACTCCGTCATCGCTAATAACAAATATTTTTCACCATCTACACTACTCTCATATGGAACAATCGTCCCTAACGGAAAAGTGTAAAGCCCCAGTTCATCACATGGTATTTCTAATTTTTCTGCCTCAGATTTGATAACTGCAGTCAACTCATCTATAGACGCATGATTTAGAACAAGTTGCCCATGAAGCGACTTTTTGGAAATTATTACATCATCAACTCGTAAATCAAAATGATTGTCACAACCTATAACTTTCCATCCAGAAGTCTCAAAAATATCACCCACCGAAATACTCACAGGAGTTCTTCTTATAGTTAATCTCACTTCATCCTTAAAGATTCGCCCTATCAATATATATGTCAAAACAAATATTATAATCGCTCCTGCCAAAACGCATCCTATGCTTCGCCAGATAGAATTTGTCCATTCATCTAACGATACCCCTAAGATTGACATAACCGTAGATATGACTCCTACAGCTGTAATAGACATATATAAGCTGTCGCGAAACTGTTTTGATAATTTGCTATATACAGCATATAGTTTTTTCATAGAGTTTTAATACTGCCCTCCTATCTCGGTCCCATAAACCTATCACCATTAAGATGAATCATATGATCTGGCATATCTGCAATCCACACTTCTGTTTCCCATGCCAGTGTATCTGCAAATTTCTTGTATGTTGCAAAATCCAAGAATGCAGTGACAAATATCTTTCCAGCTGAAACATTTGTTGTCATTTCTGAAATCTCAAGTATCCTCTTTGGATCCATCGGACCGACAGAAGTAACAGACTCCACAAAATAAATCCAATTAGTATCTTCCC
>JAGAXP010000013.1 GCA_017940955.1 Oribacterium sp. | reverse complement strand
AGAGCAGAGTGATCTGAGCTATGCTTTCTTTTGGCGTGTAAATGTATATACAGATGATGGATGACCGTCGGACTTAATAGGGATTATGTTCCCTGTTGGGTTCGGCGGTTTAGTGGTTATTTAACAAGGTTTTGCGGCAACCATAACAGCCGTGAGTATTGCATAAAGGAGACAATCTACTATGAAAACTAAAAAACGACTTTTGAGCAGCTTGCTAAGTTTAGCGCTTATGCTGGGACTTATGCCCGGGATGAGTTTGACGGCTTATGCGGATACTACTTACCCCCTCTGGGTCGGCGGCGTGCAGGTGACAAGTGATAACGCGGACAATATAGGCGGAAGCAATAAGGCGAGCTATAACGCAGAAACAAATACACTGTCACTAAATGGGGTGAATATTGATACAGGTTATAAGTATAACAGTCATTGGAATTACACAGCAGGAATCTATTATTATAATAACGATGCGCCAAATAAACCTCTCAATATCATATTGGAAGGAGACAATTCAATCATTGGGGCTGGCATCACGGCTGGAATCTATGGGGGTGGTTCTTATGGTTCATTTACCTTTTCCGGAGATGGTTCTCTAAACACCACGGGTACATCAAGCGGAATTGGGACAGATTATAGAAGCGTGAAAATAGATAGCGGAACAATTAAAGCAAGTGGAATCGATTCGAGTGGGATTAATGCAAAGGGCGGAATTAGCATTAATGGTGGAAATGTAGAGGCTACTGGAGCCAATTATGGAATTCAAAGTATGAATGGTGTCGAAATTACCGGTGGTACAGTTACTGCGAATGCAACAAACTCCACTTCCGGTTACAGTTATGCAATTTATGATGCTAATGATATTAGCATTACTGGCGGAACAGTGAAGGCGACTGGAACAAACAGTAGTGGTGAAGCTTATGGCTTATTTATGGGCAGTTCAGGCTCAATAACAATCGGGGCTGAAATTACTTCTTTAACAGTTAGCGGCACTACTAGTGCCTCAAGAGGTCCGGTTAAGAACAGCGTCGCAGGCAAGGGTTGGTCCACAGTAGAAGGAACTGGTGATGGAAAAGAAATCCCCATAAATACAAGCGGTGCGAATCTTGCAGCTTATAAGAAATTATTGTTTCCTTACATAAAACCGGCTGCAACTGTAACAACCGATCCGAAAGCAAATGACCTGACTTACAACGAGAAAGCTCAGGAACTTGTAACCGCAGGAACAGCTGAGGGTGGCACTATGAATTATGCCCTCGGTACGGATTCTACAACTGCTCCGACTTCCGGTTGGGAGGAATCCATCTCAACAGGTGTTGATGCGAAGGACTATTATGTTTGGTACAAGGCTGTCGGCGATAATGCTCACACTGACAGCGAGGCAAAAGTTATTACGGTAACTATCAAGAAAAAGGGTGAAGCCCATACGCATACCATCAAGTTGGTCGAGGCGAAAGAACCGACATGTACAGAGGATGGTTATAAAGAACATTATGAATGCACGGAATGCGGAGCATGGTTTGGGGACAAAACCGGAGTATCTGAGATAACTGACAAGTCGGGATACATAATTGGAGCCATCGGTCACAAGTGGGGTGCCTATGAGGTCACAAAGAGACCAACCTATGATGAAGAAGGCTTAAAGGTATACACTTGTGAAAATGATCCGTCACATACCAAAGAGGAGACTATTCCAAGGCTTTCAAGCTCAAGCTCAAGTGACAGTGATTCCGATAGTGATTCCGACAGCGATTCAAGTGGCAGCAGAAGCAGTTCCGGTTCATCATCCAAGAACAGTGCTTCACAGGCAATGGTTGATGAGATCAATAATGTAACCTCCGGTAACGTGCCTGAGAACCACCAGGCGGAGTCGGGTGTAGCTGCAAGTGATGTAGGCGGAAAGTGGGCTAACGAGCCAAATGCTGACACCTGGACATACACAAAGTCAGACGGAACTTTAGCTAAATCCGAGTGGATGAGCCTCGACTACAATGGACTCAGATACTGGTACTACTTTAATGATGATGGAAATATGCGAACCAACTGGTTCGACTACAATAACGAAAGATTCTATCTTATGCCGGAGAAGGACGGATGGCGCGGAAGAATGGCAACCGGCTGGAAGAACATCGAAAACAAGTGGTACTATTTCGAGACAGTTCCGGGATCATCACAGGGAAGATTATATCGTTCATCAGTAACACCTGACGGACATACAGTTGGTGCCGATGGCGCCTGGAACGGTGTTGGAGAAACACCTGTAGGACAGAAGTAAGGAGTTTAGAATGAAAAGAAAATTAATAAAAGGTCTTGAAATGCTCGTGATGGCCGGCTTTCTTGTTACAGCTGTAGGAAACAATGTCCATGCCACTGAGAATCAAGACAATGACAATACAGTGAACAGTTCAGAGCACAATCAGGATTCCTCCGGAGGAAAGTCTGCAGATACCGGTAAAGACAATGACACCTCTGGTGGAAAAGGTTCAGATGATACAAAATCAGGAAGTGAAAAGTCAGATGACAACACCTCCGGTTCCGGAACAGGTAATGGTGGTAAAGCTGACAACACAGAAAACACAGATCAGGACAAAGGCACAGATACAAAAGACGCTGATGCAGGTGACAAGGATGGCGGAAAAGGCACATCTGATACCGGCAAGTCGGATGATAAGGTGACATCTGATAAGAACTCAGATGACAATTCCGGTAAGAATACTGATGATAAATCCGGAGATAAGTCTACGTCAGACAAGAACACTGATGATAAATCCGAAGACAACTCAGCATCAGATAAAAACACTGATGCTCAGAACAAAGGCACAGAAGACAAATCCAAGGGAGATGGTGCTCAGACTGATGATGCAGAAGATGCAGAAAACATCCAGGAGGATAAAGCTTCCGATGAAAACGGTGGATCAGGATCCGATGATGCATCAAACTCAGATTCGGATAAAGCCGATGCAGAGAGTGACGGATCAGTAGAGTCAACAGAAGAACTGGAAGAGACAACGGCAGAAGAAACATTAGCTGAAACTGAAGCCCTGATAGAGGAAACTGTTCCTGCAGAGACGACGGCACCGGCGGAGACATTGGCAGAAAAGAAAAAGGAGTATCTCACCATGGAAGACCTGGAAGGGCTCTGGAGCATCGACGACATCACCTCCTACCGCTTCACAAAGAGCGGCTCAGGCGCTCTGGTACTTCCGGAGCACAGCTACAGCTTCGGCTACGAGCTAGAAGAAGATACTCTCAAGGTGGACTTCGAAAAGAGCAGTCTCAGAGACTCGACCTTCAAGGTATCCATCGTAGACGGAGTAATGAATCTCCAGTGCCTTGATGAGTATTTCGAAAATGAGTACGAACTTCACAAAGCTGAAGATTGATTCGCAAAAAGTGAATAAAAGTTAAAGGAAAAGACAACCATGTTATTCTGTGACTGCACAGAGAACATGGTTGTCTCTTTGCATTATATAGTTAAAACTGATCCTGACTGATGTTATAATTAATGAGTCAATGACTGATCAGCGCGAGTAATTTTATGATTGTGGGTATGTTGTGGGTATGAAGGAAATGAATGAGGGGAATAAAAGTGTAAGTGATTTTAGGAAAAAGAAGGGAAAGAAGGGCAGGAAGGCGGAGCTGAGTACGACTCAGGTGATCTCACTTAGTTTTTTGTCGGCGATTCTTGTGGGAGCGGTACTTCTGATGCTTCCTTGTGCGACTGTGCCGGGAGAGAAAACGACTTTTCTGACTGCGCTTTTCACTGCGACTACGTCGGTTTGCGTAACAGGGCTTGTGGTGGTTGACACTTTCTCGCACTGGACGCTGTTCGGGCAGATCGTGATCCTTTTGCTCATTCAGGTGGGCGGTATCGGAGTAGTGTGTATTTCTGCGGTGCTTTTGATACTTGTTCACAAGAAGCTGTCCCTTAAAACAAGGGTTTTGATGATGGATTCCTTTAATCTTGATTCCATAAAAGGCGTTGTGGGTTTTTGCCGGAGGGTGGTCAAAGACATTTTTATCGTTGAAGGGATAGGGGCGATCCTGTCGGCCTTTGTATTTATACCTGAATTTGGCAATGTTAAAGGCGCTTATATATCGATCTTCCATTCGATTTCTGCCTTCTGTAATGCCGGCATCGATGTGATAGGACCGGACAGTTTATGCAGATATTCTGAGAACTATTATATTCTGTTTGTCACCATGCTTCTGATAGTTCTGGGCGGACTTGGCTTTGTGGTATGGTTCGATGTGGTTAATGCTGTCTCATCCTTGTTAACACATAAGGAAGATATGAAGCGGATAAGGCTGCGTGAGCAGACTAAGCTTGTGCTGGCACTGACAACAGTTTTTATAGTGAGCGGAGCGATGATCACGTTTCTTGCGGAAAGGGACAATCCGGGAACCATGCAGAATATGAGCCTTGGCGGCAAGATCTGGAACAGCTTTTTCCAGTCTGTGACTTTCAGAACTGCGGGGTTTATGACGGTTTCCCAGAAAAACCTGAGAGAAGTCACTGCTCTTTTCGGACTGATGTATATGTTTATCGGAGGATCTCCCATGGGAACTGCGGGAGGTGTAAAAACGGTGACATTCTTTGCCCTTATACTTTATGCCATAAGTTTCCTTCATGATCGTGAAAAGCCGGTAGTCTTCAACAGATCTTTTTCACTTGAAACCATAAGTAAAGCTGTTGCCATCATTCTCATAAGTTTTCTTGTAACGTCACTTCTCAGTATGATGTTAATGTTTACCGATCACGGTATGCTCATGACGGATGCACTTTTTGAAACCTTCAGTGCGACTGCGACAGTGGGGCTCTCCAGAAATCTCACATCGAGCCTGACGCCGGCGGGAAGGGTGATCATCATAGCTGCGATGTATCTCGGAAGGATAGGACCTATATCCCTTGTTATGTTTTTCAGGGGACAGAATGCAAAGAAGAATCTTCTTTCCAGTGCTGAAGGAAAATATTACATAGGATAAGAGTGAGCATTACGGGGACATGGTATGGCGAGGACAGAATTTTTTGACAGAGATAAACGGCCATAAATGTGTGTATATAGAGAAGCCGATCAGATCTGCCATTTGGATGTCAGAGACAAATGGTACAAAACATGTACTTATTTAGGGAGGAATATATGTCAGAGAAAAAATCACTTTCAGTTGCGATATTGGGACTTGGGAGATTTGGAAAATTCACTGCAAAGGAGCTTTTTGAGAACGGCGTGGACCTGCTTATCGCAGATAAGAGTGAAGAGACTATCAATCAGTTATCTGATATAGCAGAGGTTGCGGTTACCTGTGATCTTTCGGATCCGGATGCCGTTGAAAAGCTTGGTCTCGGCAACATGGATGTCGTTATAGTATGTATGGGAAGCAGTATGGATCCAAGCATAACGTGTATCATGGTTGCAAAGGAGCAGGGAGTGCATAGGGTTATAGCAAAGGCTGGCTCCGATCGTATGGGTAAGGTGCTGAAAAAAATAGGCGCAGATGAGATAGTTTATCCTGAAAAGACCATGGCTCAGCTGACAGTGACAAAAGTACTGGGCAGATAAAACTCCGGAAACATTTTTAAAGATTGAAAAATAGTTTCGGACGTGTTATGGAACACAACAGGGATTGGAAATTCTAAAATACTTAAAAAAACCAAAGGACATTATAGACGTCTGACATTGTATACAGAATGTGAAAATGACATCCTGAGATCAACGCTGTTTTGGTGATTTTGTTCATCAACGATTTAAAGCGGAGATAACAGGGTGTCTTTTTTGTACGGACAAATGTATTCCATAAGAGAATAAAAGACATAATGAAATGTTATCGAATAGATTAAAAAGGTTTATATATTACGGAAAACATTATGATTGCAATCGGTTGAGGATCATTTAGCAAAATGGTATAATCTGCAAGCATGTTAAATATTGACATAAATTATATTAAATTTAATGTTGAATTTTGTTTATAACTTGAAAAGCAAGAGCCGGCTAGTTATACATCCCTATGCAATGGGATTATGTAACTAAGGGCATGCTTGTATAGATGAGGAGAAACAAATGAATTTTGATGAGGTAAATAGAGAACTCATAGCCTTTCTTGACAGCAGTCCAAATGCGTTTTATGCAGT
>JAGAXP010000181.1 GCA_017940955.1 Oribacterium sp. | reverse complement strand
GAACTTAAGTCATTCACACACAGATCATCACATGACTCAGATGATGCCATATAGAAATTAAGTCAATCAAAAGGCAATAATCGTTCCTGCTATGTTACTCGTGCCCCGGCTGAACTGTTACTTCAATCTCGAGGGCCGCCACGCATCCCTTGCATTTTTTCCTTGCAATGTAAACCATTTAATAGTACACTCTAGTCTCGAGTATCGGATGTGGTCGCTGCCAGTATAAGGGAAACCGGCTGGGAGAGGAAAGTCCGGGCTTCACAGAGCAGGATGCCTGCTAACGGCAGGTTGCGGTGACGCACAGGAAAGTGTAACAGAGAGTAGACCGCCGGCTTTTGCCGGTAAGGGTGAAAGGGCAGTGTAAGAGACTACCGCACAGCTGGTAACAGCTGTGGCATTATAAACCCCATCTGAAGAAAGACCAAACAGGAAACATATGGCTGCTCGTCAGTTTCCGGGTAGGTTGATTGAGACGTATGGCGACATACGCCCTAGATAGATGACCACTTGATACATAACCCGGCTTATTACGATACTCGATTGTTTTTAAAAGTTAAAGAGGATGTGAAAATGAGAGATCATTTCACATCCTCTTTTTGATGTACAAAAAACACAAAAATCACTTAACCGATGCTTAAATAAAAAAGCTTAAGACTAATTTATGAAAAAAACATAGTTATTAAACAAAAGGAATAATGTCGATTATAGAGTCAAAGCTTATTGTGCACTTTTTCAATAGAATTATATTAATATTTCCGTATTTTATCCTTAGATTAAATCTCTCAATACGAGGTACTGCCTGATGGAAAACAAAACCATATTCCGAGATAAATCCATAGAACGGATATCCTCACCGGATCAGCTTAATGACTACATTAAACTGGCAAACCCCGGTGTCTGGTTTATCCTTCTGGCTATACTCATCCTTCTTGCCGGAGCCTGCATCTTCGGAACGGTAGGACATATCGACTCCTATGTTCCCGGAGTAATGATCTCTGAAGACAACCATTCCGTATGCCTCGTTAAAAAGGAATTCGAAAACCGTTTCTCCGAAGACATGTTTATAAGATCAAACGGAAAGGAATATAAAGTAACCCTTAGTGATGCAAAGCCCATAGCTCTCACTCCCGATTTTGATTCCTACGCGCTTTTTACCGGAAACATGCAGATAGGCGAGTGGGTATATGAGGTTACTGTTGACGGGGAGATCGCTGAAGGCATTTACGAAGTGCAGCTTGTAACCGAAAAGATCTCACCACTTTCATTTTTATTCGGTAAGCAATGAAACATACTAAACTTAAACAACCTACACAGGGAAAGGTGGCAAAGGTACCTTTCATAATGCAGCTTGAAATGCTTGAATGCGGAGCTGCCTGCCTTGCCATGATCCTGGCTTACTATGATAAGTGGATCCCGCTTTCCCGGGTTCGCCGTGACTGCGGAGTCTCAAGAGACGGTTCCAATGCCTTAAACGTTATGAAGGCTGCAAGGAATTACGGGCTTAATGCCACCGGCTACAGATATGAGCCCGATTACCTCAGAGACAACGGAACCTTCCCCTGCATTGCCCACTGGGGTTTCAATCACTTTGTAGTGGTAAACGGATTCAAAAATGGAAAGGTATCTTTAAATGACCCCGCAAAAGGAACCATACTTGTTTCCATGGAAGAGTTCGATGAGAATTTCACCGGCTTATGCATACTCTTTTCCCCATCAGAAACATTTGAACCCGGCGGAAAACAACGATCCACCCTTGATTTTGCAAGAAGCAGGCTGACAGGCTGCGGCATTGCCATCGCCTTCGTTGTACTTACAAACATCATATATTCCCTGATCGAAGTTATAAACCCGGTTTTTTCAAGGATCTTCATGGATCGGCTTCTGACAGGAAAGGATCCTGGGTGGCACATTCCATTTATCCTTGTTATGTCAGTGTTTGCAATCATACAGATAGTGTCACAGCTCATACGAACAGTTTATTCCCTTCGTATAAACGGTAAAATGGCAGTTCAGGGCACTACCTCCTATATGTGGAAGGTTCTTAACCTGCCTATGGATTTCTTCTCCCAGAGGTATGCGGGAGATATTCTACAGAGAAGGATGGGTAATGCATCCATCTCGAATTCATTGATAAACACCTTTGCACCGCTTTTCCTTAATGCATTCATGATGGTTTTCTACCTTGTGGTAATGCTTAAGAACAGCGTGCTGCTCACGATGATCGGTATATCATCCATTGTTATAAATATGCTGATAGCCCGTATCATATCCGGGTACAGGGTGAACATCTCAAGAATACAGCTGAGAGATGCCGGAAAGCTTGCAAGCTCCACTACAGCAGGCATCGAGATGATCGAAACCATTAAATCCAGCGGTGCAGAAAACGGATACTTCCAAAAGTGGGCCGGCTACCAGGCAAGCGTTAACACCCAGAAGGTTCGATTTGCAAAACTTAATCAATATCTGGGAATCCTTCCCGGAGTGGTATCAGCCGTGACCAATACCCTGGTACTTTCAATGGGCGTCCTTCTGGTGATACAGGGTAAATTTACTCTTGGTATGGTCACCGCCTTTCAGGGATTTCTCAGTTCCTTCTCGGCTCCTGCGGAAACCTTTATCTCCACAGGGCAGACCTTACAGGAGTTAAGGACTGAGATGGAACGTATAGAAGATGTTATGGAATACCCCGAGGATAAAAACGGTGCTTCAAAATCAACCGTAAAAGCCGAAGTATACAATAAGCTCAGCGGTGATATAGAGCTTCGTAATGTTACCTTCGGATATTCAAGGCTTGCGGAGCCGCTGATCAAAGACTTTTCATTAAAGCTATCACCGGGAATGAGGATTGCCTTCGTTGGTGAGAGCGGCTGCGGAAAGTCAACATTGGCAAAGATACTTTCCGGTCTGTATGATCCCTGGGAAGGCGAGATCCTGTATGACGGAACTCCCCTTAAAAAAATCGATAAAGATGTGTTCAAGGGTTCCCTTGCGGTAGTGGATCAGGACATCATCATGTTTGAAGATACGATTTCCGCAAATATCAGAATGTGGGACAGTACCATCAAGGATTTCGAAGTGATCATGGCTGCCAGGGACGCTCAAATCCATAAGGATATAATCGCAAGAGAAAACGGCTATGATTATAAAATGAGTGAAGGGGGTAAAGACTTCTCGGGAGGTCAAAGGCAGCGCATGGAGATCGCCCGGGTTCTTGCCCAGGATCCAACCATCATAGTTCTTGACGAGGCTACCTCCGCCCTTGATGCAAAAACAGAGTATGATGTTGTGAAGGCCATAAAGGACAGAGGCATTACCTCGATTGTTATTGCCCACAGGCTATCCACCATAAGAGATTGTGACGAAATAATCGTCCTGAAAAACGGAGAAGTAGTGGACAGGGGAACCCACGATGAGCTTTTCCAAAACAGCGACTATTACAGAGAATTAGTACAAAGCGAGTAAGATATATGGGTTGGTTTGATGATCAGATAAAACAGAGAAAACAAAAGGATGCTCAGGCTTTTGATCGCGCCTTCCGAAACATCGCAGGAGCTGTTACGGGAATAAATTACAGAGCATCCTCGGAGGAGGAATCTGACGTAGAAGACAGTGCGATAAACGATATCCTTCAGCACCTTCATATCCCTAAGAAAGAGCTGCCCGAAAATCTGTTTTCCATAGAGGATAAGCTTGATTATGCTCTGCATCCTCATGGGGTTATGCACAGGGCGGTGAATCTTACCTCAGGGTGGAGCAAGGATGCCTACGGGCTGATGCTGGGATTTAAGAAGAAGGATAATATTCCTGTCGTACTTATCCCTTTTGGCCTCAGCAGCTATAAATATTATGATGATACCTCTGATAAATACCGGATTGTCACAAAGAAAACCGAAGCTATGTTTTCCCAAAGGGCTTACGCCTTTTATAGACCCTTCCCGCTTAAGAAGCTTTCCTTAGTGGAGCTTTCAAAATATATCCTGAGTGTCATCGATATTTCAGATTATGTGATGATGTTCCTGACCACTCTGTCGTTGACCCTTGTTGGGCTTCTTACTCCAAGGATCAACCTTTTTCTCTTCCGTAATGTCATAGATAATGGAAAGATATCACTTCTTGTGACAACAGCAATGTTTCTTTTATGTGTGTCCTGGAGTACCCTTATTTTCAGAGCAGCAAGAAATCTCATATCCACAAGGATAGATACCAAAATGAGTATCTGTGTTGAAGCAGCTACCATGATGAGAGTGTTGTCATTACCGGCAGACTTCTTTAAGAAGTTTAGTTCCGGTGATCTTGCAGCAAGAGCAAATCATGTTAACTCATTATGTTCCACGCTGGTTTCTGTGGTGCTGAACACGGGCTTAACTTCGGTATTCTCATTGGTCTACATATTTGAGATTTTTGCCTTTGCACCGGGACTTGTTATACCGGCCCTTTCCATCATTATCATCACAGTGGGATTTTCGGTTATCTCATCACTTGTTCAGATGCGGATATCCAAAAAACAGATGCTGCTTAGCTCTCAGGAAAATGGTATGAGCTATGCTGTTGTTTCGGGGATCCAAAAGGTTAAGCTTACCGGCGCTGAGAAGCGGGTTTTTGCGAGATGGGGAGACCTTTATTCAAAAAATGCCGAGCTTCTGTATAATCCGCCACTATTCATAAAAATCAACGGTGTTATAAGCATAGCCATAACCCTTATCGGCACGATCGTGATTTACAATCAGGCAATAGTAAGCCATGTATCACCGGCTGAGTACTACGCTTTTAATACAGCCTATGCAATGGTTTTCGGAGCTTTTATGGCACTTTTCAGCGTGGCAATAACGGCCGCAAACATTAAGCCTACCTTGGAGATGGCTGAGCCTATACTTAAGGCGGAACCTGAGATTTCCGGAAATAAGGAAAACCTGGCAAGACTATCCGGAATGATAGAAATCGTAAACCTCACCTTCAAGTACACTGAAAACTCACCGATAATCATTGACAACCTTTCCCTGAAGATTAACCCGGGACAGTATGTTGCCATCGTGGGAAAGACCGGATGCGGAAAGTCGACCTTGGTGAGACTTCTTATAGGTTTTGAAAAGCCGACTAAAGGAAACATATTCTATGACGGAAAGGATCTCTCTACGGTGGATCTTAAGTCCCTCAGAAAGCATATCGGGGTTGTTACTCAGAACGGAAAGCTGTTTTCCGGCGATATATACTCCAACATCGTGATCTCGGCTCCTCAGCTTACTCTTGACGAGGCCTGGGAAGCAGCAAAGATCGCAGGCATCGACGAAGACATACGCCGTATGCCTATGGGCATGAACACACTTATTTCTGAAGGAAGCGGAGGCATTTCAGGAGGGCAGAGGCAGAGACTCATGATAGCGAGAGCCGTGGCACCGAAGCCAAAGATTCTTATATTTGATGAAGCAACCTCAGCTCTCGACAACATTACCCAGAAAAAGGTATCCAATGCTCTCGACCGGATGAATTGTACCAGAATCGTCATAGCACACAGACTCTCCACCATAAAGCAATGTGACAGGATTCTGGTATTCGACGGAGGTCATATAGTTGAAGACGGAACCTATGATGAACTTATAGCACAGAATGGTTATTTCGCAGATCTGGTTTCCCGTCAGAGACTGGATAAGTAAAACCTGTATTGGAAGTACCCCTTAAACTTCAGACACTGCAATGACCGAATAGACATGAAAAACAGCCGAATAGACATGAAATATTGTAGGGTCAACCTATACATGGTAAAGTCGAATCATGAAGAAACGGAATCTTTGAATGATTCTATAGAACAGCCGGCAAAATTCTAATAGCCAATTAGATCTGCATCTGTATGTCAGAGATAAACAGCAAAAAACATGCATTTATAGATGAGGAGGAAATCAAAATGTCAGAGAACGAGAATATGAAACTTAATGATGAGATGATGGAGAAAGCAACCGGTGGTGAGAATCTGGAAAGAGGACGGAAGGAACCTGGAACAGTAATTGGATTTTTTGACCAATGGGAGAAGAACAAATACAGAGTAAAGCGTGATTCCGGTCCCGAAGCTATTGCTTCTTATTATCCAACGGCAGGACCTCTGCTTGAGCCGGGAACAAGGGTCATGATCGAACTTGTCGGCATGGGAAAGTGGGATATAGTTGATTTTATCTGATGTCTTGTGAATCAAAGAGGGAATACCATGAAAGATATGAAAAACATTCAGCTTTCGGATGAAATGCTGATGGGCGCAAATGGAGGACTTTCTTTAAATCAACAGAAGCAGGCTGAATTTGATGCCATTGGGAAAGTTGTCATGCACCTTGGCGGCAGACTTTATCAGGTACGCTTCAGTGATGGGGCTGAACTGGTTGCCAGCAGTCAGGCAGACGATATACTTCCTGCAAACACTCAAGTCGGACTATATGCTGTTACAGGAGGCTGGATACTGCAGGTTCCGGTAAAACGCTGATTAAACCCTGTATCCTATGGAATCCTTATGTTGTTGTTGACCTCATAGTTTAGCAGAAAACTGATCTGCTTGATTGTCTCCGGACTGCTCTTTATAATGACAATCATCATTATAAAGAAAGAGGCCCCGGGGATCCTTCCTGACCAGATCGCATCCCCGAGACCAATGGTAT
>JAGAXP010000180.1 GCA_017940955.1 Oribacterium sp. | reverse complement strand
ATATCGAAAACCAAGATATCATAGACGAAACAACAGAAGTTAATCAGTAGATATATAGAACATGCAGGAAAATGGAAGGGATGTGTGGCTAGGCTTGCGGATTGAAAGAACAGCTGGTGCATTCATGTACGAACCAGATGCACGTCAGTGCATATGGGGCGTACATGAATGCACCAGCTGTTCTTTCAATCCGCAAGCCTAGCCACACATCCCTTCCATTTTCCTGCATGTTCTATATATCTACTGATTAACTTCTGTTGTTTCGTCTATGATATCTTGGTTTTCGATATTCTGAGGAGGGACGCAACTGTCGGATTCGTGATCGGATTTCTCGACTTGCTCAAGTTCAACAAGAGTTTCTTCGAGAATCTCTTCTACCTCATCTTTAGCTTTGATTTCGTCATCGGTATCGTCGGCAACTGTGTCCTCTTCATACTCGTCGGCTTCTTCGTCTTCATCTTCTTCGAGGGTATCGGGAAGGATGTGTTCCAGGCAGCCGAATTTTTTAGTGAAGAAGGCTATGAGGATCAGTGCGAGGATGCTGAGGGCGGAGATGACGGCGCCTTCTTTCAGACCGCGGGGGAAGTATTTCATTTCCACTTTATGGGTGCCTTCACGGAGTTTTACGCCTATGAAGGTGTCTTTTACCTTTGTGAGTTCCTGCTTTTCTCCGTCAACTAAAATGCTCCAGCCTTCGTCGTATGGAATCGAAGTCATCATTATGCCGTCCCGGTTTGCAGTGATTTCTCCGGAAAGATAGGTGTCTTCTATGGTTGTTAGCTTCCAGCCTTCGTCGTTAAGCTTGTCGTAGACTTCCTTCAGGGCTTCATAGTCAAATCGGAAGATGTCCAGTGTCAATGCTTTATCATTGGTCTCATTTTTAAGGGTTACCGAATCTCCCATGTTGAGGAAGCCTATCTCTATAAAGTAACCTCTGTTTAAGTTGTTTACTTTTTTGGATCTGTAACCGTAGTCAACATTAACTCCTTTTATTGAAGAGTCGGTGACGTAGGCATAGTAATCGCCGGGTACGCCTGCTGTAAAGCTGTATTGTTTTCCGTTCTGCTCTCCGAGAACGCTTTTCAATACGAGGTTTGTTTCCATGGCATCACACAGGCTGTTCTGGTTTAATGCCGGCGTCCCCATGTCTGTGTACCAGGATGACAGTTCTTTCTCGGAAAGCATGTATCCAAGCGGTAATGCATAGGCATTCTCATACATGTAGGTGTTTCCTGAGTCGTCCAACAGCTTAAGGGACTGTTCTTCGGGTTTATCTACTCTCTGTGAATAAATACTGTATTTTACGGCGAACAGCATATTCATAAGCGGAGTCGAGCCTGTTATGGAGTAGGCGTTGGTGGATGCCTCCATACCCATGGACTTGAAGAAATCCGAGCAGGCTGAGTAGGCTGTGGATGAAAACATTGAAACGCTTCTGAAGTTCATCCAGGCGCCGTCATCCTTGCTCTTTCTCGTCATCTTCTCAAAGCGGTAAAAGCTGTTGTCCTTTTCTTTTATTTCGGAAACCAGCTTTATTACATCCTGATTGTCTGCTGTATAGGATTCCCTTGAAGTTGTCGGCACAGAGGTTACGGCCATATTGATGGTAAGCTCCATGAACAATACAAAGGTGAGAAGTATAACCCCTATATCATGATCGAACTTTTTAAATACATCTGCATAGAGGAAGCCAAAGTAAATGAGCACAAAAAGCAGCGCTACATAGAAGGTGTACCACTTTAAGGCATCATCGGTTACCAGCTTCTGGGCAAGCAGGATGAATGCAGCTGCCGTGAAAAAGGCCACGCCGATTTGCCTGATTCCAGTATTATGTCTCTTGATGTAAGCCTCATAGCACATATAAAGGATTATGAAAATGTATATGAAGCTCTGTCTGCAGGGCAGCGAGTTCGGAAAATGGAACCCGTGCCAGATAAAATTAAGTATATTTATGCTGAAGCTAAGGAAAAAGAATAAAAGGAGGATTCCGTTTATAACTTTATCCTTTACTCTTATGGCACCATTCATGAAGTAAAGCGGCAGCATCATGAACACCATGGAACCGGCATAGACATTGGGCCAATGATCAAGTCCCTGCTCAGTCTCAACCAGCGGCATCTGTCTCACAAACATGTCTATGATGGTGAAATACTGCTGTGCGGTTTTCGGAAAGCTGAAATCTCCCGAGGCGGTAAGCTGGAGAGCAAATATTTCAGGAATAAGGGTGACTGCCGCAAGTCCTCCGGCTATCATTGAATAGATACCGAATCTTATGCTCCTTACGATAAATGTCTCAAAGCTGTCCAGACCTTCCAGGAGGTTAAGACTTATAAAGTAAATGACCATAAAGATGCAGATCATTATGGAAATGTAGTAGTTTGAAAGGATGCTGAAGCCCAATGTCAGAACATACAGCATTCCGCTCATTCCTTTTACCAGTCTTTCAAGGCCAAGCATTATAAGCGGAAAAAGGACAATGCAGTCAAGCCACATCCAGTTCCAGCTGTAGGCTGAAATGTAGCCGGATAATGCATAGCAGACTGCGAAGAAGGCGGACCCAAGGTCATCATTTATAAAATGGTGTCTCAAATAATAGCACATGGTGACACCGCAAAGACCTATCTTAAGTACGATCATGTAAGTCATGAACTCAAGAATCAGTCCCTTGGGGCAAAGAGCCATAAGCCAGTTAAGAGGGCTGGCCAGATAATACGCATAAAGAGCAGTGAAATTGATGCCCAGTCCCACGTCCCAGGTGTACAGAAGGGAGCCACCGTGCTGAAGCTTATAATTAAACTCAGATGAAAACGGAGCATACTGATGATACATATCCGTACGAAGGAATGTCTCATCACCAAAAGGATAGATTCCTCTGAAGAAGAAAATGAGTAGCATTGCTATGACCGGGAATATAAACGCCATAACATAGGCTCTTTTATTCTTGAAATATCGTAAACTCATATATAAAACCTCATTTATTAGCTATGATGTTTATGCTCTGATAGATGATACTCATATGTAAACTTAATCAATTCATCTATTAAAGCCGGTTTGGTCTTGTGATCAGATATCCGGATGTCCGAACCTCGATTCTACTGATTATTCTTATTAAACACCAGATATTTACTGAAAATATAGTTTGTAATGGTAACCACCACCTGAACGATAAGCTTGGCAATTTTATCATTCATACCAAGAACAGTTACCGTGATAAACATTATGAGCATATCTATCCCCAAAGTACTGAGCCTGGAAATATAGAATTTTCCGGCTTCGCCAAAGATGTTGTCGCTTTTACTTTCAAAAACATACTTTCTGTTGGTGAAGAAGGCAAATGTTACTGCCGCAATCCATGAAATAACATTAGCTATCTGAAGCTGAAGCGGTGAAGTCGGATCACAGAAGGTGGAAACACAGATGAAATATACACTAAGGCTTACAACGGTTGTTAATCCACCTACTATCAGATAGTTAACTATCCCTTTATATTTAAAGTATAACTCTTTTAATTTATCCATAAATTCTCTCCGATAAGTTGTTTTTTTAATCAAAACACACTCAATTTCGGGCTCTTATATGAGGTCCAAACCTTGTTCCGGTTTTAGCATATTACGTAATTTTGATATATACAACCTCGCTAAAGTATAGCCCAGAGCTCAATTCATATCAAGAAAAGGGTGAAATTTTAAATCTTAATTGTGCAATATTGACTTTGAAAGTTTTGGCAAAAAATGTAAAATATATAATATATGAATTCTTACTTTGATTGTCAATATTAAATTCAGATTATTTTCTTACAAGTCAATCGTAATTTTATTGTGATTTAAGTAATTGTTTAAGTTCCCATCAGAACTTGTTTCTAGTCAGACCATATTTTTTAAAGGAGGTATTATGTTTCAAAATGGTGATTATGTAGTTTACGGATGTAAAGGCATACACAAAATCATCGACAAAACAACGCTTAACATGGATGGCGTATCCAAGAACAAAGAGTATTATGTGATGCAGCCCTATGATAAGCCATCAGGTTCCGTTTATGCTCCTGTTGATGCTCAGAAGATCAACATGAGAAAGATCATGTCAAAGGAAGAAGCCAAAGCTTTCATAAAAACCGTTCCGGGCATAAGCATCCTTGACATCAAAAACAACAAACAGCGCGAAGATGCTTATAAAGAGTGCATCCGCAGCTGCGACCCGGACGAGCTTATGAGGGTCATCAAAACTTTATACGTTCGCAAAGAGGAACGTATCAGCCAGGGCAAGAAACTTACACTTACAGATTCACACTATATGCAGCAGGCAGAAGGCATCCTTTATGATGAACTAGCTCTCGTACTGGATATGCCAAAAGACAACGTTCCCGGGTATATTTCCGGAATCGTACATAAATCTGTAGTATAAGAATAATGAGGGTGATGGGTCCTGATTTAAAGCTAATGCATTATATTTGGATATTAAATAAAAAATATTAGTATAGATATAGATAAGACAAAAGGCTTCGGATAAAAAATCCGAAGCCTTTTTAATGATCACATCTGATATTCAGAACAAGAGATTTATCACCACAGTTCCATAGATGTACCTCAAGGGATTTATCATAAGCTCATCATTTATGATACGGTTCATTATTGTTTATCTTAAATGCCCTGTAAACCTGTTCCAGAAGAATCACCCTCATTAACTGGTGCGGAAAAGTCATCCTGCTGAAACTAAGCTTATAATTCGCTCTCTTGAGAACCTCCGGTGAAAGCCCCAAAGATCCTCCGATAACAAACACGATATCCGAGTTCCCCCTGACCATAAGATCCGACATCTTCTCCGCCAGTTCCTCAGAACTAAGCATATCTCCATTGATGGCCAGCGCAATCACATAAGCCCTGTCCCCAATCTTCTGAAGAATCCGACTCCCTTCAGTCTCCTTAATCTTCTCCTCCACCGCCGCCGGCGCCCTGTCCGGCGTCTTCTCGTCCTGCAACTCGATAATATTGATATCACAATAAGCCGAAAGCCTTTTTGAATACTCCCCAATAGCGTCTTTGAGGTACTTCTCTTTAATTTTTCCAACCGTAATTAGTGATATCTTCATACCGTTTATTAGTGAAGTGCCTCCAAGCGGTCAGTAACCTGCTTGAGCATCTGCTTATTCTTCTCGAGCTTATCTCTCTCCTCCTGAACCTTAGCCTCAGGCGCCTTGGAGATGAACCGCTCATTATTGAGCATGCCCTCGGAACGCTTGATCTCAGCCTCCCACTTAGCCTTCTCCTTGAGAAGTCTCTCCTTCTCCTTCTCGATATCCACAAGATCCGCAAACGGAATGTAGATAACCGCATCAGGAATAGCTACAGAAACCGCATCATCAGCGATACCGTTCTTATCCTCCTGTATAAATACCTCAGAAGCATAAGCAAGAGTAGCAAAGAACACCTTACTGTGCTCAAAAGTCTTTCTTACTCTGTCGTTAGTTGTAACAACATAGTTCTGAGCCTTTCTGGAAGGAGCAACATTCATCTCTGTACGGATATTTCTGATAGCACGTACAGCTTCCTTTATAGCCTCGATCTCAGCTTCATCCTCTGAAAAATCAAGTGCCTTATCATAAGATGGCCAATCCTGTCTCATAAGAGGTGATGAACTGTCAGCAAGTGTATCGTAAATCTCCTCTGTAATGAACGGACAGAATGGATGAAGAAGCTTAAGAGATGTAATGAGAACATGCTTAAGAGTCCAGAGAGCTGCACCCTTTGTCTCATCCTCCTCATTCCAGAGTCTTGGCTTAACCATCTCGATATACCAGTCACAGAACTCTTCCCAAATGAAGTTCTGAACCTTATCAAGAGCGATACCAAGGTCAAATGCCTCCATATTACGTGTAACATCGGTAACCAGGTTATTAACCTTGCTGAGTATCCAGCGGTCAGCCATGGAGAGGTTTGACGGCTGCTTCTCAGGGATATCTGCCTTATCAAGATTCATCATGATAAATCTTGAAGCATTCCATACCTTATTCATAAAGTTACGTGATGCCTCTACTCTTGACCAGTAGAAACGCATGTCATTTCCGGGAGCATTTCCAGTAAGAAGTGTCATACGAAGGGCATCTGCACCGTAAGTCCTGATAACCTCAAGAGGATCGATACCGTTTCCAAGGGACTTACTCATCTTGCGTCCCTGATCATCTCTTACGAGACCATGGATAAGTACCTTTCCGAAAGGAACCTTTCCGGTCTGCTCGATTCCGGAGAATACCATACGTACAACCCAGAAGAAAATGATATCGTAACCCGTTACAAGTACATTTGTAGGATAGAAATATTTATACTCAGGTGTCTCTTCGGGCCATCCTAATGTCTCAAAAGGCCAGAGGGCACTTGAGAACCAGGTATCAAGAGTATCAGGATCCTGTGTAAAATGAGTCTTTCCGCACTTAGGACAAACTGAAGGAGCCTCAGGAGAAACCACCATTTCACCGCAGTCATCACAGTAAAATGCAGGAATTCTGTGTCCCCACCAAAGCTGTCTTGAGATACACCAGTCCTTGATATTCTCAAGCCAGTGAAGATATGTCTTTGAGTAGTTCTCGGGAACAAACTGAAGATCCCCTGTCTCTATAGCCTTTATTGCAGGCTTAGCCATCTCAGCCATCTTTACAAACCACTGAGGCTTGATCATAGGCTCAACGGTTGTGCCGCAACGGTCGTGGGTGCCGACATTGTGCTTTGTAGGCATGATCTTAACCAGAAGACCGAGCTCCTTGAGATCCTCCACGATGAGCTTACGGGCTTCGTAACGATCCATACCGTGGTACTTTGAACCCGGGCAGTTGATGGTAGCATCATCATTCATGATGTTAAGCTCAGGAAGGTTATGTCTCTTTCCTACCTCGAAGTCGTTAGGGTCATGTGCAGGAGTGATCTTAACAGCACCAGTACCCACCTCCATATCGGCATGCTCATCTCCTACGATAGGGATTTCTCTGTCTGTAAGAGGAAGCTTGACATTCTTTCCGATGAGATCCTTATATCTCGGATCCTCAGGGTTAACGGCAACCGCTGTATCACCAAGCATGGTCTCAGGTCTTGTTGTGGCGATTTCGATAAATCTGCCTTCCTGTCCTGCGATAGGGTAATTGATATGCCAGAAATGTCCTTCCTGCTCCTCATGGATAACCTCAGCATCGGAAAGTGATGTATGGCAAACAGGGCACCAGTTAATGATACGTGAGCCCTTATAGATATAGCCCTTCTTGTAAAGCTTTATAAAGGTTGTCTCAACAGCCTTTGAACAGCCCTCATCCATGGTGAAACGGAGTCTGTCCCAGTCAGCAGAGGAACCCATTTTGTGGAGCTGGTCAACGATTCTTGACTCATATTCTTCCTTCCACTTCCAGGCCTCCTTAAGGAATCCCTCACGTCCGAGTTCATGCTTGTCGATGCCCTGCTCCTTAAGCTTATTGGTAACCTTAACCTCTGTAGCAATGGCTGCATGGTCACATCCCGGCTGCCAGAGAGCCTCGTAACCCTGCATTCTCTTAAAACGGATAATTGAATCCTGTAATGTATTGTCGAGAGCATGTCCCATATGTAACTGTCCGGTTACGTTTGGAGGAGGCATCATGATGGTAAATGGCTTTTTATTGGCATTTACCTCTGCATGAAAATAATTACCTTTCATCCACATTTCATAAATGCGATCCTCAACCTCTTCCGGATTGTACTGTTTAGCAAGTTCCTTCATATATGTTTACCTTTCTATTTTTATCAAAGTTTGGCACGATACTCTCGTTTCCATTTGAGCACCATGATCTTTGCATGTTCACGAAAAGCTGAATGGCTTTTCTGATATATATCATAGATTTCCTTTGCGCGCCCATCGTGCTCAGCATCAGTCACTGCATTGTTATACTCAAGCTCCCAGCCCGCAAGAGTTTCCACATCGATAACATCGATATATTTCTCTATGGTTTTTACCGCCGGTTCAAGCTTATTGATCAGATACAGCTTATGAAGTGCTTCTTCCGACTGGGTAGTCACATAGATCTCCTCATAAAGCTCTGCGGCTTTTCGGAACTGCATAACTGTAACATAGGTTCCGGCAAGTTTCATCTGAACATCGTTGTCGGCATTCAGAAAAAGCGACTCTTCATACGACTCGATAGCTTTTCCGTATCGTCCCATATGAAAATAAGTATCACCAAGCATATTCAGAAATACATGTCTGTCTATATTTCTGAGCTTTTTGTATTCATTTTGAAACCTTGATATCTCTAACTGGGTGTAGTAATTGCTTTCCTTAAGGATCAGTACAATGAGACGTTCCTGATCGATTTCATCCGAAACATTCAGATACTGCTCAAGCTTAGCCGCAAGTATACCCATGGAAAGCTCATCTCTGATCCACGTGGTAAGCTTATGATCAACAAAATCCTCAGGTATGATAACAGGATAATTGTATATTACATAGCTAAGTTCCTGTATAGACCAGATATCTATATCCAGTTTTTCATAGTAAAACGGATGTCGTGCATCCTTATTACACAAAAGTAATCCCATGAATTTTTCCTATATAAATCTGTGCCGGTCATGGCACAACCATCTGTACCAAAAAATCTAAAGGCATACCTTTACTTATCAGACAGATCGATCTCTTCCACAATCTCTTTATCTGAAGCAGGGAAAATGTCTCCGAATCCAAGATCCTTAACTGTCACCCTCAAGGTATCGGCATCCCTGAATTCTGTTGTCATACGGACTTTGGTTGTACGATTCTCTCTTTCAGGAAAAGTATCCAGCATCATGCGGAGTCTCAGAGGTCTTTGCGGTTTTGTTATGGAAGTGACATGGAAATCAATGAAATCCTGGTCGTCAAGTATCATATCATAGCTTGAGCAGGTATCCATCCAGGGTTCTCCCGCACGAACGATCGGCAGGCTCTCAACCTTTTCATTCACAACCACTTTTACGGAAACATCCGATTTGCTGCGAGTGTCACATAGGATCATGTACTCCTCGCCTTTTCCTTCAGATTTATTCTTTACATAAATCTCAGCACCAATGGCGAACATTCCGGGTTCTATAAGAACTCTTCTTTTCTTACAGATATAGTTCATAAAATTGGTGGCAAAGTTCGTATCCTGGAAACCTCTTCCGGATAAGAATATGGATGAGTAGTAATTCTTTCCCATGACTCTTTCTGCCACGGTGCTCAGTATCTTATCTGCTATCTTTCCGCCCGAAGCTGTCTTAAGGATATCAAGATTGAAAGCCTCTTCCTCTGCTTCATGAGCCACCATAACATAACGTCTGGTGCCTCTGGAAACATGCATCTCATAGTAGTAAAGGCACTGATTGTTAAGCTCAAACATCCCAACCATACGATTGTAAAGATTGGGATCCTGATCCAGCACAAAATGTGCAAAGCTCTCCGTATGGCTCAGTATAAAAATATTATCCTCATGAACTCCTGCTCTTATAAGTGCTTCTTTTATCCTGCCGACCACCTCACGGCTTGGCTTTCTGATGGTTATGGCCACCAGATCTTCATCCGCTTTGATGTTGTCCTTTCCCAAAAGCTCATGGAAATAGTGGGCAAGTATATCTACAGCGTGGTACTTCACCCTTGCAATGGTTGCTGTACCGTTCTTTTCAATAAGGCTAAGAAGTTTATCCACTATAACACCTGAACCTGCAAGAGTCGACTTATAAGCAGCTTCACCTATAGTCCATATATCATCCTTTTTGTCCCTGGCTATGACTGTCGGATGATATGTAGATATGGTTTTATCATTTATGCAGATGCATGTATAATCATCATTTAGTGAAATTCCAATGTAGCGACTCACTATATTTATTGCTCCTTATCATTCTTTTCATCCAGCTCTTTAGTGAAAAGCTCATCAATAACCGATTCATTTTTCACATAGCGAAGCATGACATCCCTAAGCTTTACGTCATTATCCTGACTCAAAAGACCGGACATCTCATTTATTATATCAAAGGTGTCGCCTTTAAGACGTACCTTGTTATCGGCTTTTATCGTACCGCTTTCAACAAAGTCTTCACCCTTTTCTTCATCATATATCTGATACTCTGCTCTTTCTCCGCTGAAGAGTGTTAACGGTCGGACGTAAATATTCTGATAAACTCTGGTTATCTCAACTTCCTCAAAGTCACGCTCATCCGGTAAGATCCTCAAATATAAAGAAGGTCTAATGGACTTTTCGCCATGATACTCAATGTAATATTTATCCATGACACTGTCAGGGATGCGAATAATATCACTGAGGGTTCTGGTGTAAGGGAATACCAGTTTCTTCTGAACAAGGATATCTATAACATCCTGAAGAACATACTTCTCTTCACCGGTAAGCTTCTTATTCTCCGACATATACTTTGACATGGCAAGAAGATATATAACAGGAACCTTTTCCTTATATCTCTCGTCATGTATGATGCCGTAAACATCGGCAAATACTTCTTCAGACGCTCCTTTTCCGTAAAGGAAATAATCTATACAGCGCTTTGTTATATAAGCTCTGATAAGCACATTCTGAGGTGCCGAGCTATGTCTGTATATATGATAAACCTCATCAAGGTCATCATCGGTCCAGCAGAAGATCATCTGTGCCAGAAGTCTCTCTGCCATATCATTGATTCCGGCACCTGCTTTCTGACCCTTTCTTAAAAGCTCCAGCATATCCTTTGAAAGGCCATTGTATTCCCTGAGAAGGAAATTCAATATATCCATATCCTCAGAGCCTTTTCGGAACGCATGAAGCGTCAGCATCATGATTTCCTTGGATTCTCCTGCCTGCTCGTCTATTATAAGAGCTTTTATCAGTTTTTCAAGATAGGTCATCTCAATGTCGGTTTCACCCATCTCAAGAATGAGCTTGTAGGCATCCTTAAACATTGAAAGCTTTATATAAGTACAAAGAAGAATATCCTTCTCTTTACGATTAAGATTTCTGATATCTATATTCTTAAGTATCCTGATATCCAGCTCGCTGAGATCCTTGTCGGAATCCTTTGTAAAGGCATCATGATACTCAAGAATAACCTTATTGAGAAAGGCACGATAAGGCTTCGAAATATCCATGTCCGTCATAACCTGCTCGACAATCCTGAGCTGAGCTATGTCCGCTATACCCTTGTTGGCAATGTTTCTTGCTTTTGCAAGCTTTAACATGGCATGCTCAGGTAATATCTCAAAGCACCTTCTTTCCATTTCCTCCTTATGCATTATGCGGGTTGTTTCATATACAACATCCGTATAACGGTTTCCATAGCTGTCCTGAAATAAAAGTTCACTGTTTTCAAAGAAGATAGGGATGTAAGCATTACCCTCTTTTAATGCATATACCTCTTCACGGTCAAGCTCCCTGTACTTCACAACCACGTAGCTAAGACGTGAATCATTTGTTGTAAGCCTGTAGGACCTAAGAATGGCAGGAAATACCGAAGCGATCCTTTCGTCTATCATGTCCGCAAGGATCATCCTGTCATAAATAACGCTCAGACGCTGGTTGAATTCAGATTTTAAAAGCATATCAATGGCGTAGCTTTGTATCTTGTGCTCAAACCGCTGATATATATCATCGGGTTCTCTGAAATTCACGATGACATTGTAAAAAAGAGGAAGCTTCATGTTTTCCTCTATGGAACGCTCATATGCAAAGTAAAGATATACTTCTCTCGGCAGCAAACCTTTATAGCCCTTGGGCATGGCATAAACATAATATTCATAAAGTCTTGTGATGGTGGATCCCATCTCTATGGCTCTCTGATATATATAAAAAGCCATCTCATCGGTTGCCCCTTCTCTTATGCATATGCTGGCAGCCTTCTCAATGAGAGGCTTATCATTGACTTTCAGAGGGAAAAGCTCTATCTTTTCAGACTGTTCAGACTCGTTTGGAGCAATGCTTTCTTCGGCATCCGATTCGTTGGCAACATCTTCCTGCTCCGGAGGGCAACCCAATGCTCTCAGAAACTGTTTCAGGGCAATGTTTCTGTCATGACCTCTCTTAAGTCCGCGATAAATGGTATAGATACCAGGGTCCTTCATGAAGGGGGCATTCTCAAAATCACTGTAATCAAATACTCTTCTTGAAAGCTCAGGTTCTTTTCTGTAAAACTCTATAAAATCTTCTTTAGTTTCAAAGCCTGAAATAACCTCACCGGACTTGTGGGATGAACAAACATCAAAAGAATACGGGAGCATGAATTCGCCTCCGTTTGATACTATACAGATCTGTCCTTCAATCTTGTCTCCATCCTGCAGGTTATGGGTATCAACAGAACACTTGATACGGGATCTGATTCCGCCGAAAGCATCCTTTTGCACGGCTACTGCAGGATTGTCAGAATAAATGAGTCCTTTAAGCAGTATTCCGTTTTCGGAATAAATGATCAGATCGAACTTTGTGAGTTCTCCGACTTCCAAAGTTCCTTTAAAAGATTTATCACTTAATTTAAGCAAAGGACGGTCTATCTCGACTATTCCTCTTGCCAATTTATTTATACGTTCTTTCATACTGTATTTTCTCCGAGAAAATCTCCATGTATTTTAACACAGAAAAGGGTCTTATTAAAGAGAGTAATTGTAATACGTGGCTTTTGTTGGTATCATTGTATAGGCAAAGAATGAGAGGATTTTCACCATCCTTCTTGGGCTTTTACATTAAACCAGCAAAGGAATCCCATATGATCACAGAACCAATCACATTGTATAAGCTTATGATCTTATACTTATTAAAAACAGTAAACTATCCTTTAACAAACAATCAGTTAAGCGGATTTTTCCTTGATTACGAATACACAACCTACTTCACATTACAGCAGGCTATATCCGAACTGGATGAAGCAGGTTTTATAAAAACTCATCAGAGCAAAAAATCCACACGTTATGAGATCACACAGGAAGGTTCCAATACTGTTGAACTTTTCGGAAACGATATTTCATCCGGTGCCATCAAGGATATGGATAACTTTCTGAGAGAAAACAAGATAAAGCTCCGTCAGGAATCCTCGAATTTTACTGATTATTACGAAACAGATGGCGGTGATTACATCGTTCATGCCGAAGTAAGAGAAGAGAACTCCATTCTCTATGCTCTGGATATCAATGTTCCGGATAAGGAATCTGCCGAGAGAATGTGTGTAAGGTGGAGTGAGAAAAATCAGGAAATCTATGCGTTCATAGTAAAGCAGTTGTTAAGTTAAAAGCTGTTGAAAAAAATCCACCGGGGAAGGTTCTCGCCGGCGAGAACCTTCCCCGGTGGATTTTTTCAAAAATAAGGACGGTTCATTGCGAACCGTCCTTAAATTTATCACTAACCTTTTACAATAACCTCTTCAGGCTTTTCTGCATCCAGAGTCTCGATGTCCTCGCCGGTTTTCTGAGAAAGAAGCTTTTCGGCAGAAACAAGCTTGACGCAGAGCGTGAACAGATCGGCAGCCGTCTTAAGGTCTTCAAGTGGCGGATATGTTGGTGCGATACGGATATTGCTGTCCTTAGGGTCCTTATGGTAAGGGAAGGTAGCTCCGGCACCTGTGAGCTTGACACCTGCTTTCTTGCAATGATCTACAACAGACTTTGCACAGCCATCCATAGTATCAAAGCTGATAAAATATCCTCCGTTAGGCTTAGTCCATTCTCCTATTCCAAGGCCATCAAGCTTTTCGGCAAAAATCTTTTCAACCATTTCAAACTTTGGTCTGATGATATCCGCATGCTTACGCATATGCTCTACCATACCATGAATATCCTTGAAGAAACGTACATGACGGAGCTGGTTAACCTTATCGTATCCGATAGTCTGATGCTGCATCTGATTTCTTATATCATCCAGGTTGTTTGATGAGGTAGCCAGTGCCGCAATCCCCGAACCAGGGAAGGTTATCTTGGAAGTGGATGCAAATTTATATACCAGATCAGGATTTCCCGCACGTTTACACTCGGCAAGGATTTCAATAAGGTAATCCTGATTTTTATCATAAAGATGATGGATGCCGTAAGCATTGTCCCAATAAATTCTGAAATCCTTGGCAGCAGGACGGAGTCTGGCAAAACGACGGACTGTTTCGTCATTATAGCTGTAGCCTTGAGGATTGGAATACTTGGGAACGCACCAGATTCCCTTTATAGCTTCGTCTTCACTTACAAGCTTTTCCACCATATCCATATCAGGTCCGGTTGGCGTCATAGGAACATTGATCATCTCAATGCCAAAATACTCGGTTATTCCGAAATGTCTGTCATATCCCGGTACAGGGCAGAGCCACTTAACCTTATCAAGCTTACACCAGGGTGTATTTCCCATAACGCCATGTGTCATGGATCTGGAAATCGAGTCATACATTACGTTCAGGGATGAATTTCCGTAAATGATAATGTTGTTGGGATTATTCTCCATCATGTCAGAAAGAAGAACCTTGGCCTCATCTATTCCTCCCAGAACACCGTAATTTCTGCAGTCAGTTCCGTCTTCACAATACATGTCGGCACCGCTGGTAAGGGCGTCCATGAGTCCCATGCTGAGATCGAGCTGCTCTTTACATGGTTTTCCGCGGCTCATATCAAGGCTCATTTCCATTGCCTGATATTTTTCATACTCTTTTTTAAGATTCACAAGCTCCTTCTGAAGCTCTTCTTTTGTCATTTTTGTGTAAGCTTTCATAAGTGGCCTCCCGCCTGTTATGTTTTTATACTTTCCGAGTATAATCAAAAAGCCCGATGCTTGCAAGCGTCGGGCGGTAGAAATCCATAACTCTTCGTGATAACAGGGATAATCAGGTACACATTGAACGAGCGGTCGGACATCCATTTGAATGCGAGTCGCTTCGTCGGAAAAATCTAAGGCAGCCCCCCTAAGAACCACTAGGCCCTCGCCAATGTCAGATATTTTCTTTATGAAAAATCTGACTTGGCGAGGGATCTAAGGAAAAAGGGACCAAGTGGTTCTAAGGGGGTCTGTCTTGATTTTTCTCGACTCAGCTCAACGCATTCAAATGGATGTCCGACCGCTCTACCCACTACTATTCTGAAAGTAAAGGGTTGCTATCTAACGCTTCGACTCGAGTTTCCAGGAAGAATTTTTCCCGCTCGGCGGCTTCGTCTCCGGGAAACTGAGTGAGGTAGTTTTTTACTGCCTCGTAGGCTTCGCGCCATTTTGCAGTTTTCTCAAGGTAGACTATCTCGTTAAACTGAAGATCACGATCGTTGGAGATTCCTGCTGCTTTTGCTGCATCCAGCTTTTCCCTTGCTGTTTCAGGATCGTTGTTGTTCAGGGCTTCGGTTGCCTCTGCAATGAGCTTTTTTGCATCCAGCTGACCCTGGAATTTAAGATAGTTTTCTTTGTCTCCGTCAACTTCCCTTAAGGTGTCAATGGTTTTCTGGGCAGAAGAATAATCCCCAAGCATATACTCGGCTTCAGCTCTGTAGAGAAGGATGTCAAACTGGGTTTCTGTGACTTTTCCGTTGCTGCTATCCAAAGCTTCATTAAAGGTCTCGATGGCCTGTTCGTATTTAGCCATCTGAAGCTCTTCTATGCCTTTCTCTCTGAGTTCGTATACCTTTTTGGAGGAACAGGCGGTAAGAAGAAGCATCGAAGCTATGATGGCTGTTCTTTTTATAAATTTTGCTAATGATCTGTTTTTGAACATGTTAAAAACATCCAATCTAAATAAAATCAGTTTTTACCGGTAGATCCGAATCCGCCTCTGTCAGCATTTCCGAGAGAATCAACTTCATCAAATACTATATGAGGCTGATGCTCAATGATACGGAACTGGGCGATACGATCGTTTACGTGAAGCTCGGTATCTCTTGTGGCGTAAACCGGCATGCGGATAATGTCATTATCTCCGCAATAGGTTTCATCAATAACTCCGAGAGAGTTGGTCTGGATGAGTCCGAAGTTTTTGAAGGTTGAGCTTCTCGGTGCCAGAAGCATCTCATAGCCTTCTGGAACCTGAAGTGAGATCCCCATACTTATAAGCTTGAAATCGCCTTTTTTTAATGTTACATCCTCGGCAACTCTCAGATCGATCCAGTCGCTTTTTCCGGCTATGTACTCGAGCTTTTCAATTTCTTCTGAGTGGTACTTTATTCTGATTGTCTTTTCCATGATTTTCTCCTCATCTATAAATGCATTTTTTCCGCCGTTTATATCTGACACACAGATGTCTATCTAACCGGGTCTTAAACGATAGTATCGTCATTTGCCATTTTCGGGCTTGAATCGATAGTATCGTCATTTGCCATTTCCGGGCTTGAATCGATAGTTCCCTGCTGTTCAGGTTTCACTTCTTCCTGATTTTCTGTTGGTGCGGCTCCCATGATGTCGATAACTTCTTCATTAACCTCCTTTTTGATCTCATCCTCCATTTCAGGATTGAGATTCGGAAGGTTATCCAGGGAACTTACACCAAATCTTCGCAAAAATTCCTCTGTGGTGGCAAATAATGCCGGACGGCCGGGAGCATTTAAACGTCCAACCTCGTAAGCAAGTCCATACTCTACAAGCTTGTTTACCGCGTGATCCGAGGATACACCTCTGACTCTTTCAATCTCGGCCTTTGTTACAGGCTGTTTATATGCAATTATGGCAAGTGTTTCCATAACAATATCTGAAAGCACCGGCTTCTTTGGATGCTTTGCGACTCTGATAAGTCCGTCAAAGCATTCGGGATTTGTGGTCATCTGGTAATGATTACCCACAGTCTGGATAATGATACCTCCATGACGTTCTTCATATTTTTTTATCAGTCTGTTAAGAGCCTTTAGGGCCGGCTTTTCTCCACAGTCAAGGGCTGTCTTAATCTCTTCAAGACTTACGGAATTCCCTTTCGCAAATAAAAGGGCTTCGATAATATTCTCTTCCATCTGGAGTTCATCGGTAAATTCCTTGTCTATTTCCTTTGCAAGCTTCCTTTCCTTTTCGGAAAGCTGATCTCCGTCTATGGGAAGTCTTAACTGTTCAACATCATTCATTAATTACAAGTCCTCCAGATTTGTAAGATCCAGTTCTTCATCACTCTGATTTGGATCTTCAACTTCAGTTATATCCATATCTCCAAAGGGAGTATCCTGAACCAGGGTTATACGTCCCATCTTCATAAGCTCCAGTATGGCAAGGAAGCTTACTACCACGTCCATCTTGTCCTTTTTCTTTCTTATCATATGTCTGAAAGAAAACTTATGATGTCCCCGGACATACTTTAAAACATCTCTGATACGGCCTTCCAGGGATATCTTTTCTTTCTTTATTACACCAAATTTTGAACGAACCTTATCTATGGAATCCTCTTTACGTCTCATTACATCTTCAAAAACGGTTTTGAGATTTTCCAGAGAAACATTTTTCAAAAGATCATCCAGATCAATAGGCGGAACATACTTTTCCACTTCCTTTGGTATAGTCGGTCCTTTGTAATAGAATCTGTCTGCGGCATCTTCACGATCCTGAAGTATCTGTCCCATAAGCTTGTATTTCCTGTACTCAAGGAGTCTCTCGACAAGTTCTGCTCTCGGGTCAACTTCCTCACCGGTTTCCTCATCTACCTCTCTCGGAAGCAGCATCCGGGATTTAATCTCAAGTAAAGTTGCTGCCATAACCAGGAAATCCGAAACCACATCCAGATCCTCTTCTTCCATATTGCCGACATACTCGAGATATTCTGCTGTAATCTGAACAATAGGGATATCAAATATATCAACCTTATCCCTCTCGATCAGATGAAGGAGAAGATCCAGCGGACCTTCAAATTTATCCAGTTTATATGTGATTTCAGACATAAAATACTTCCTTATGGTTCAATGGTTATAAAACTTATTTCCGGAGGGTCATTGATGCGTATATTTATGGAATGGGTTCCCAGTCCCCTGGTGGCTATCAAGGTTCCGGTTTTATATTTAAACTCCCCTGCACATTCCTTTACGAAAAACTGGTATTGCGGAGTCATAAGAGCACCCAGAAACGGTAATCTTACGGTTCCTCCGTGATAATGACCGGAAAGTACCAGATCTGCTCCATAGTCTATAATTTCTTTATAATACATAGGGGTATGAAGCATTATTATATGAAATTTTTCATTATCAGGTTTAGCTATGTGAAGGGCAATGTCTTCTTCTTGAAGTATTTCTTTGGATTTCATAAACAAAGGCCTGTAGTAATCAAGCGGCAGAGTAAAGCCCGTCAGATCGAAGTCAGAGAAGCTTACGGTTTCATCGTCCAATACCGTTATTCCTTCCAAAGTCTGCTTCAGACGTGTGGCTCTCTCCAAAGAAATATCCTGTATATATTTATCATATTTTGAGGTCTCATTGCAATCATTGAAACCGGCTTTGTCCAGGAGTCTCTGTTCATGATTACCATAGCAGAAATATAACCTGTATTTGTTTTTCAGGTTATTTAAAAGCTTTAATGAAACCTCAATTTTATCTTTATCCTTATATTTCTCAGGATCTCTAACCTTTCGGCATCTGATGAGATCACCGCCGATTATGATGAATTCCGGATTAAGCTCGTCAATTTTTTCTAAAAGCTCTTTGTTATTTTCACCAAATTCCTTTTCATGAAGATCACTTATATATACAAATCTGTGAGTATCCTTAAGCTTTCCGGAGTGAATATTATACCGGTATACTTTTAGGTTATTTCTCTCCCAATTTGATATAGTTATGGTGATTATGACAAAAATCAGAATAAAAAAAATGGTGCTTATTACGCTTGAAAACATAAAACCTCTCGTTATATTATTTCATTCGGTTATTTTTATTAAATTCTCACATTTCTTTGGTTATTTAATCACTTCTTTAATAAATAACCCGATTGTAACTATCAACCCCATATTTCAAAAGGTAACAAGTAGTATGAACAATTATTTCGACGAACCATCTTCTTATGAGGATGTAATCTCTTATGCTCCGTTCTGGAACACACTCAAAAAGAAAAAGCTATCTCAATACGATCTGGTAAATAAGCTTTATATTTCTTCAAGCATGCTTCAGAAGCTCAGAAAAGACCAGCCTCTGACTTTAAAATCCATAGCCATGCTATGTTTACGACTTAATATTCATCCTTCTGATATCTTCATCCTATGTCCCGACAGAAAGAAACCGGCAATCATTTAATCAGATTATCATATGATCTTTTTCACTCTAATGTGAAATCAATGGAATTCTACGAAGAAAAAAAGTGCCGGGATAAAGTACCGACACTTTTTTCATTGATCAAAAACCGATCATAATGAAGATGTGCTATCGTTTCCTGAGCTTTCGCCACTGTCCGAAGCTGTTTTATCAAGCTGTTCTGTGACATCCTGTGCAGCATACTTTGCTCTTACTTCTTCAAAAGGCATCTTTCCTTTATTCTCCTGTGATCCGGATCCGGAAACAGATGAAGAAAAGCCTGTACCGGAATCCTCAATCCTTGGAACTGTTTCAGTAGAACCGGCATCAAAAGAAGTATCTGTTACTGCATTTTCGTTTGCATACTTCTCAGGATGAAGCTTCATATCTTCTTCCTTCTGTACATCATGAAGGATATGTAAGAACTCTTTTCCTGTTATGGTCTCTCTTTCAATGAGATACTCAGCTATACGATCAAGTGCGAATCTGTTACTGTTAAGTATCTCCTTAGCCTCTTCGTAGCATTCCTTAAGGATACGCATGACTTCCTGATCAACCTGTGTAGCTGTATCATCTCCACAGTTCATGACCGTTCTTCCGGTATTGAGATACAGGGATTCCTGAGTAGCGAGACCCATGAGTCCGAACTTTTCGGTCATACCATACTGTGTGACCATGGCTCTTGCAAGCTTTGTGGCTTTTTCAATGTCATTGGAAGCACCGGTTGTGACTGTGCCGAATACTATCTCTTCAGCTGCTCTTCCGCCGAGATAGCCCACAAGCATGGCATGAAGCTCATCCTTGGTGTTGAGATATTTCTCTTCTTCGGGAACCTGCATAACATATCCCAAAGCGCCCATGGTTCTGGGAACGATGGTGATCTTCTGTACAGGCTCTGCATCCTTCTGGATAGCGGATACAAGTGCATGTCCAACCTCGTGATAGGAAACGATACGTCTCTCCTCTTTTGAAAGGATACGATCCTTCTTTTCCTTACCTACCAGGACTACTTCAACAGCTTCAAAAAGATCTGCCTGTGACACCTTCTTGCGTCCATGCTTGACAGCTGTAATGGCTGCTTCATTCATCATGTTGGCAAGATCCGCACCTACCGCACCTGAAGTTGCAAGGGCTATCTCATTGAAATCAACTGTATCGTCCAGCTGGACATCTTTTGCATGAACCTTGAGGATATTGACACGGCCTTTAAGGTCCGGTTTTTCAACAACTATACGTCTGTCGAAACGACCGGGTCTTAAAAGTGCGGGATCAAGGATCTCAGGTCTGTTTGTTGCACCCATGACCATGATACCCTTTGATGCATCAAAACCGTCCATCTCTGAAAGCAGCTGATTCAGAGTCTGCTCACGCTCATCGTTTCCACCGTACCTTGTATCTCTGGTCTTGCCGATGGCATCGATCTCATCGATGAATATGATACAAGGTGCAGACTGTGTTGCATTTTTGAAAAGATCTCTTACACGGCTGGCACCCACACCTACAAACATCTCTACGAAATCAGAACCCGAGAGACTGTAAAATGGTACCTGTGCCTCACCGGCAACGGCTTTTGCAAGAAGTGTCTTTCCTGTTCCCGGAGGTCCCACAAGAAGGGCTCCTTTCGGAAGCTTTGCACCTATTGCGGTATACTTCGTCGGATTATGAAGAAAGTCGACTATTTCCACAAGTGATTCCTTGGCTTCATCTTCACCGGCAACATCCTTAAATGTAACTCCGGTTTCTTTCTGCATATACATCTTTGCAGTGGATTTTCCAACTCCCATAAGACCACCGCCGCCGTTTCCCATACGACGCATGGTCATATTCATGATCACAAAGATAAGTACGAAAGGAATAACTATACTTATCATGGCTTCCATGATATAGCCTGAATTATCAGGCTTAAGCTTATAGATCTCGACACCATGACGAAGCATGCGGTCCACAAGATTTTCGGCGTCAGCATTGACAGGTACAACATAATATCTCACATTCATCTGACTGAGATACTGGCTGTACTGATCCTTTGTATTTGCCGGAGGATTTTTGGCAGGAGCTTCTGCTGAAGACTTAAGATATATGGTTATATCCGAGTCCCCCCACTCCACTTCGGAAATCTGGTTTCCGTCTATCATCGAAATGAACTCTGTGTAACTTACTTCCTGTGTAACACCCGAGACGAAAACTCCTCTTATCATGGTGTAAACAAAGAAAGTAATAACTGCGGCTATTATCAGAATGATAAAAGTCTGACTTGAATGATTGAATCTCTTTCCGTCATTACCCTGGCTGTTATTGTTATCCATCTAAAACTCCATTCCTTTACCCATTTTTAATGGGCAGACTACTGCTTTTACAGTAATTTCAATTATAAAGAACGCATGAAGTAAAATCAAGACAGACAGTGTGAAGCGTTGGTTCACTATAGGCTTTTTAAAGCGGACGCCTGAGCCGGAGGACAGCCATTTAAAACCGAGTCGCTTCGTCGGAAAAATCTAAAATCGTCCCCCTAAGAACCACTAGGCCCTCGCCAATGTCAGAGTTCTCCTTATGACAACATCTGACTTGGCGAGGGGGCTAAGGAAAAAGGAAACCAAGTGGTTCTAAGGGGGACGATTTTGATTTTTCAAGACTCAGCTTAACGGTTTTAAATGGCTGTCCTCCGGCTCACGCTGGTCTTAATTCACGAATAAACTGTACAAAGCTGTCTGTCATCGCTCGAATTCATGTATGAATATGCCGGAGCGGAGTTTGGGTTCAAACCAGGTGGATTTCGGGGGCATCAGGAGTTTGTGGTCAGCTACGTCCAGGAGTTCTTTGATGTCTGTCGGATGCATGGCGAAGGCTGCGGCAGGACCGGTTTCCTCAAGCGTTCCGTCCATAACATGGCTGTAGGTATGTTGGCTTACGCGTTTTTCGAGTTCCTTTAAGCCGCGGATGCCGCCAACGAATTCGATGCGTTTGTCTGTTCTTGGATCTCCTATTCCGAGTAATGGTTCAAGTATCAGATCCTGAAGTATGGAGACGTCAAGGGAGGCAACGGGATCGTTCTTTCGTGCTTCCATAACTTCATCCTTGACACGGAGGAGGAACCATTCGCCGGATATGTACATGAGCATCTCGCCTTTTACCTTTGGCACGAAGGCTTCCTTTACATTAAATACGGTAAAGTTTTCTTCTATACTAAGCATCAGTTCTTCGGGATCATGACCCCGTAAATCCTTTACCACACGGTTATAATCAAGGATCTTTAACTGGTCATCAGGGAACAGAACCGAAAGGAAGAAGTTGAATTCTTCGTTTCCGGAATAGTCCGGATGTTCTTCTCTTCTTTTAAGTCCTACTTTTACGGCGCTGGCTGCACGGTGATGACCGTCTGCAATGTAGGTAGCTGGAACCTCTGAAAATTCCTTTTCAAGCCTGTCAACGATGGTTCTGTCTGAAATCACCCACACTCTGTGTCTTATGCCGTCTTCCGAAACAAAATCATAGACAGCATCGCTTTTTTTGACATCATTTACTATTTCAGAGATTTCTTTTTTCTCCCTGTAGGCAAGGAAGATGGGTCCTGTCTGACAGGAGCAGGTATCTACATGTCTTATGCGGTCCTGTTCTTTTTCTTCCACTGTGTTTTCATGCTTTTTACATACTCCGTTAAGATAGTCATCAATGGAGCTCAGGGCTGCGATCCCGGTCTGGGTTCGTCCCTCCATGGTAAGCTCATATACGTAAAAGCAGGCTTCATCATCTCTTATATAAGTACCGTCTTTTATTCTTTCGGAAAGGAGCTCTGAGGCTTTTCTATAAACCTCAGGAGCATACATATCCTGATCCTCAGGAAACTGCGTTTCCGGTCTGTCAATGTTTAAAAAGGAAAGCGGGTGGCCCTTGACTGCTTCCCTTGCTTCTGCTCTTGAGTAAACGTCGTAAGGAAGTGCCGCTACCTCACTTACAACATCGATATTTGGTCTAATGGCTTTGAAAGGCTTGACTGTTGCCATATATCTGTCCTCCACAATCTATAAATCCTTTGCATTACTATGCTGACACTCTAAATTTCGATATCTGATATCGTATCAGATGTCAGGATATCCTTGCAAGTAAACCTGACTGATGAAATGCCTGCTTATCCACCGGGGGACGGTTCTCGCCGGCGAGAACCGTCCCCCGGTGGATACTACACAAAAATATCAGCCAGAGAAGCTTTTCTCCGACTGATATTCGTTATTATGTTCTGATCTTTTTTATTTAACTTTGCGAACTCTCAGGATTCCTTCGATCTTTCCGAGGTTCTCAAGTCCGTCGTCTGTGAGATGCTTATCGATATCCATAAGAGTATATGCGAAATTACCCTTTGACTTATTCTGAAGTCCGTCGATATTTATGGAAGCATCGCCGAGAGCCTTTGTGATCTGTCCCAGCATGTTAGGAATGTTTCTGTGAAGGATTGCGATACGTCCGCCGCTCTGGCAAACTCCCATATCTGTCTCAGGGAAGTTTACCGAGTTATGGATATTTCCGTTATCAAGATAATCCTGAACCTGCTCAACAGCCATAACAGCACAGTTATCTTCTGCTTCTTCTGTGGATGCTCCGAGATGAGGAAGAACAACTGCACCCTGCATATTAGCAGATTTGGCATTAGGAAAATCGGTAACATAGGTCTTCACCTTGCCCTTTGCCAATGCTTCTGCGATGTCATCGTCATTAACCAGAACGTCTCTTGCAAAATTCAGGATATGAACTCCGTCCTTCATTCTGCTGATGGAGTCTCTATTGATCATGCCCTTGGTTGAATCAAGTGCCGGAACATGAACTGTGATATAGTCTGACTTCTCATAGATTTCATCAACTACTGCTGCGTGATGAACCTTCTGGCTTAATTTCCAGGCGGAATTTACTGAAAGATACGGATCATAGCCGTAAACATCCATTCCAAGTTCAACTGCGGCATTGGCCACCAGAACGCCGATGGCTCCGAGTCCGATAACTCCCAGCTTCTTTCCCCTGATCTCATTTCCCGCAAAATTCTTCTTTGCCTTTTCTGCATTCTTTGCGATGTCAGGGTCGGAGGCATTGGCCTTTATCCACTCTGCTCCTCCGATAACATCACGGCTTGCCAGCATGAGACCTGCAATAACCAGTTCCTTAACGGCGTTGGCATTGGCACCCGGTGTGTTGAAAACAACGATTCCCTGCTCGGAGCACTTATCGATAGGGATGTTGTTCACTCCTGCACCGGCACGTCCGATGGCTCGAAGAGACTTCGGAAAATCCATAGCCTTCATGTCCGCAGAACGTACAAGAACGCCTGCTGCATTATCAATGCTGTCTACAAGTGTATAGCCCTTTCTGAATTTTGTGGTACCGACACGGCTAATGTTATTGAGGCAAAATATTTCACGATCTTTCATGTTATCTCACAACCCTTCCGATTATTTATTGTTCTTTTCAAAATTGTCCATAAACTCTACAAGCTTTTCTACGCCTTCCTTAGGCATAGCATTGTAGATGGAAGCTCTCATACCGCCTACTGTACGGTGTCCCTTCAGGTTCTTGAAGCCTGCTGCAGAAGCTTCTGCGATGAACTTCTTGTCAAGCTCTTCGTTGCCTGTGATAAACGGAACATTCATAAGAGAACGATCCTTCGGAACCACTGTTCCATGGAACATATTTGAAGCATCCAGGAAATCGTAGAGAACCTTTGCCTTTTCTTCGTTACGCTCCTTCATAACCGAAAGACCGCCCATTTCCTTAAGCCACTTGAATACAAGTCCGCAAATGTAGATGTTGTAGCAAGGAGGTGTGTTGTAAAGCGACTTGTTGTCGGCATGGATCTTGTAACGGAGCATGGTAGGAGTTCCGGGAAGAACGTCCTCTGTGATCAGGTCTTCACGGATAACTACGATAGTCACACCGGCAGGTCCGATATTCTTCTGAACACCGCCCCAGAGTACACCGTACTTTGATACATCCATAGGCTCACTCAGGAACATGGAAGAAACATCCGAAACCAGTGTCTTGCCCTTTGTATCAGGAAGCTCCTTGAAGGTGGTTCCATAGATCGTGTTGTTCTGGCAAATGTATACGTAATCCGCATCATCTGAAATTTTAAGATTTGTAAGATCGGGAATATATGAGAAAGTCTTGTCGGCCGAACTTGCGATGATATTGACTTTACCGTACATCTCAGCTTCCTTGGCCGCTTTCTTGGCCCACTGACCTGTAAGGATGTAGTCTGCAACCTTATTCTTCATAAGGTTCATGGGAACCATGGCGAACTGTGTGTTTCCGCCTCCCTGAAGGAAAAGTACTTTGTAATTATCAGGTACGTTGAGAAGCTCTCTGAAATCAGCCTCAGCTTCATCTATGATGTTCTGGTAGTCCTTTGATCTGTGGGACATCTCCATGACTGACATGCCTGATCCATGGTAGTCAAGCATTTCTGCCGCTGCTGTTTTAAGAACCTCCTCCGGTAATACTGCCGGACCTGCACTGAAATTGTAAACTCTGCTCATGATTTGTTTCCCCTTCATTTTATTTTACGGCACCCGCCTGTTCCGGCGTATTGTGCAGTATTACTATCTTTGATCCACCGAATCAATAAAACATTAACCCGGAGGAACACTCCCCATAAGCCATAAAACACGTATTTGCCAGCTATAACCTGCTGTCATACAAACGTTTTTCGCGATTGCTTTTGGATATGTGCATAATATAGCACCATTAGACTTTATCGTATATATAAAATAATTTTATGTATTAATATAGATACATTTACCTGTATGTGTTCGGAAAAACATTTGACTCATACAGGTAAATTACTTTTTTAATATTCAACCGATCAGCTCTGCGATCTTATCTCCCATTTCGTCTGTATGGAGAAGCTTCAGGCCTTCAACACCTTCCTCCAGAATGTCTCCGGTACGATAGCCATGTGCCAATGCCTTCTCCACCGCATTCTCAATGGCATCTGCTTCCTCTGAAAGATTGAAGGAATATCTCAGGAGCATGGCTGCACTGAGTATGGTTGCCAGAGGATTGGCTATATTCTTTCCTGCAATATCAGGTGCGGATCCGCCTGACGGCTCATAGAGTCCGAAGCTGTCCTCACGGAGAGAGGCCGACGGAAGCATTCCCAGAGATCCTGCAATCTCAGCCATTTCATCGGAAAGAATGTCACCAAACATGTTCTCTGTGGCTACCACGTCAAACTGTGCGGGGTTACGAACCAGCTGCATGGCGGTTGAGTCAACAAGCGCATCCTCCAGTGTAACCTCAGGATAATCTTTTGATACTTCCTTGAATATCTTTCTCCAGAGTCTTGAAGAATCCAGAACATTTGCCTTATCAACGGAAGTAAGCTTCTTATTTCTCTTTCCGGCGATTTCAAATGCTTTCTTTGCTATACGTCTGATCTCATAATCATGATACTCGAGAGTATCGATGGCTACTTCCTCCCCGTCAACGATTTCTGTCTTACGGGCGCCGAAGTACAGACCGCCGGTAAGCTCTCTCACCATCATTACGTCAAAGCCTTTTTCAGCGATGGACTCTTTAAGCGGACAGGCGTTTTTGAGTTCAGGATATAGGTGTGCCGGTCTCAGATTACAGAACAGTCCCAGAGACTTACGGAGCTTCAAAAGTCCTGCTTCCGGGCGCTTATCCGCGGGAAGTTCATACCACTTGGAAACTCCGACTTTTCCTCCTATGGAACCCATAAGTACTGCGTCTGCACTTTTACACTTTTCTATAGTTTCATCTGTAAGGGGGACTCCGTAGGCATCTATGGAACAACCGCCCATAAGTACCTTTTCGAAGGAGAAGTTGTGGCCGTAAACATTAGCCACCTTTTCAAGTACCTTTTGTGCTTCCCTGACTATTTCAGGTCCTATTCCGTCTCCGGGAATGGTTACGATCTTGTAATTCATCGGTGTTTTCCTCTCTATGAATTGATATAACTGATATACAGACTCATAAACGCTATTTACTGCCATTTCATAATATCTCTCAGTATGCGTCTATTCGTTAACGCAAAAGGTATCGGCAATAATATATGTCTATGAGTTATATTATACTACTATTCCATAATGATAAAACAAATATATATACGCTATGACTGATATGATACAATGTGATGTGACAGGAATGCGCAAGAGTATTATGTCTAACAGAACTATTAATATTAATCTGCTTAAAAGGATATACTATGGAACATCATGAATTTAAACTTCATTCCGATTACGCGCCTACCGGAGATCAGCCGCAGGCGATAGATTTACTGGTGGCGGGGTTCAAAGAAGGAAATCAGTTTGAGACGTTGCTGGGAGTTACGGGGTCAGGTAAGACTTTTACTATGGCGAATGTTATACAGGCGGTGAAGAAGCCGACGCTTATCATTTCTCACAATAAGACTCTGGCGGCGCAGCTTTATTCCGAGATGAAGGAGTTTTTTCCGGAGAATGCGGTGGAGTATTTTGTCTCTTACTACGATTATTATCAGCCGGAGGCTTATGTTCCTTCCACTGATACCTACATCGAAAAGGATTCGGATATCAATGATGAGATCGATAAGCTCAGGAACTCTGCCATGGCTTCTCTTTCGGAGAGGGATGATGTTATCGTGGTTTCTTCGGTTTCATGTATCTATGGCCTGGGTGCGCCTACAGAATATCTGAATATGGCGATTTCTCTGCGCCCGGGTATGCATAAGGACAGGGATCAGTTTATAAGACAGCTTATAGATATTCAATACAATCGTAATGATATGGATTTTAAGCGTGGTACTTTCCGTGTCATGGGGGATGTTGTGGATGTATTTCCTGCAAGTGAGGGTGAAGAAGCTTACCGGGTTGAATTTTTCGGAGACGAGATTGATCGTATCACCAGAATAAATGCTCTCACAGCCAAGGCAGCCGCCACCATGGAACATATCATGATCTTCCCGGCAAGTCCTTATGTCATTCCTCAGGAAAAGCTAAATCTTGCATGTGAGAATATAATAAGCGAGCTTGAGGAACGGGTTAAGTATTTCAAGGATAATGACAAGCTTATAGAGGCTCAGCGCATTTCCGAAAGAACCAATTATGATGTGGAAATGCTTAAGGAGACGGGTTTCTGTTCCGGTATAGAGAACTACACGAGGCATCTGAATTTTGCGAAGCCGGGGGAGCCGCCTTACACTCTTATGGATTATTTTCCGGATGACTATCTCATCATCATCGATGAGTCACATGTTACCCTTCCGCAGGTCAGGGGTATGTACAATGGAAATCTGTCCAGAAAGACCACTCTTGTGGATTTCGGTTTCAGACTGCCTTCCGCTCTTGATAACCGTCCTCTTAATTTTGAAGAGTTCGAGCAGAAGGTGGATCAGATGCTATTTGTATCTGCAACCCCCGGTGATTATGAGGCTGATCATGAGCTTTTAAGAGCGGAACAGATCATCAGACCTACAGGTCTTCTGGATCCGGAGATTGATGTCCGTCCCACCAAGGGGCAGATTGATGATCTCATTGCCCAGATTCATAAAGAGACTAAAGCAAACCATAAAATTCTGGTCACAACATTAACCAAGCGTATGGCGGAGGACCTCACAAAATATCTGAAGGATGCAGAGATCAGAGTTAAGTATCTTCACTCTGATATTGATACACTGGAGCGTGCTTCCATAATCAGGGATATGCGTCTTGATAAGTTTGATGTTCTTGTGGGTATCAATCTTTTGAGGGAGGGACTTGATATTCCCGAGGTTGCATTGGTGGCGATTCTTGATGCCGACAAGGAGGGTTTCCTTCGTTCGGAGACTTCTCTTATACAGACGGTAGGACGTGCCGCAAGAAATTCGGAGGGTCACGTCATCATGTATGCGGATAATATCACCGACTCCATGAAACGTACCATTGATGAGACTAACAGGCGCCGCAAGGTTCAGATGGCTTACAATGAGGAGCACAACATTACTCCTACCACCATTAAAAAGGCTGTGGCGGAACTTATCGCTATTTCCAGGGCGGCGGATTCTGATGATAAGAATGGCATAAAGAAGGATATCGAGTCCATGAATCATCAGGAGATTGACAAGCTTATCAGGGAGCTTAAGAAGAAGATGAGGGCTGCGGCTACCGAGCTAAACTTTGAGGATGCGGCGAAGTACCGCGACAGGATCGAGGAGATCAGGAAGAGACTTAATAAAGATGAATGAGGTCGGTCAGAGCAGGAGGCACTCATTCAAAGCCGAGGCGCTTCCTTGGCTTTGAATGAGTGCCCTCCTGCTCTGACCGACATATTCGCTGAGTTAAAATATTCTTTTCTCTGCTTTAGAAAAATCAACTCAGGTAGTTTTTGTCTTTGACTGCTTCGGTGGTGCTGTCCCAGATGGGTTTGCACCTTTTGTAGTGACGGCGATAGTACTCGCTGTACATTACGTCTACCAGGAACAGCTGGGATATTTCTGCGGAGGTGGAGCCGTTCTGGAGATTTCCTTCGTTGGCTCCGCAGAGCAGTAGGATGTCGGCATACTGGGTGAGCTGGGATTTTGCGAATCTTGTGATAACCACGGTTTTTGCATTGGCCTTTTTAGCATACTTTGCAATTTCTACTGTATCCTTGGTTGAGCCTGAATAAGAAAAGATCAGTGCGACATCCCTGTCAGTCAGTGTGGATGCCATGATGAGCTGCATGTTGACATCCATGTTGCACACAACCTTAGGTTCGATACGCAGGAATTTGTTCATGGCTTTCATGGCTGTAAGCATTGAGGTTCCGATTCCGAAGAATACGATCCTTTCTGCTGATGTCATGGCATTCATGACTTCTTTCATCTGAGCGGCATCGATCAGGTTGTAGGTCTCTTTTATTGCAGAAATATTTTCCATGAGAACCTTTTTTGAAAGGTTATCAAAATCATCTTCCAGATCTATAGTGTCATCATCCGTTGATGGCATGGCAGTTTCGCCGGATCTCATGCTGAGGGAAAGCATCATTTTGAATTCCTGATATCCCTTCACATTCATGGTCTTGCAAAATCTGAATACAGAGGTATCACCTACATCACACGCCTCTGCCAGGTCTGATATGGACATGAACAATACTTCTCTCGGATGTGCCAGGATATAATCTGCTACCTTTTTCTCAGCCTTAGTAAACTGATTATATGCGGAACGAATTTTTGAGATATAATCCTCCTGCATTTCTTTCTCCTCTCTAAAGCCTAAACATTCTAAAAAAACGATACCAAATCCGTCTTATTCTCATCTCAACAGATCATGAGAAATAATCTATCTCACTTATAACATCATAACACTTTTGAAAATTTGTTTCAATCCAAAGAATATTAGAAAATATCACTTTTATTTATTGATATGTATAAATTTTCTTCTTTATTACAAAAAGAAAAGAAACTTTATAGATTCTTTTGAATCCCGTGGTTCCCAAAATTTTCAGACACATCGTGGTAACAGTTCCCCATAATCCGTCGGCTGAACTGTTACAATCGTGGAGTAACAGTTCAGCCGACCCTTGTTTAATGAAGAACAAAGTTAATTAGGTTTTTAGGACAATTCAGTACCGCTGGTTGACTTCTTTGCTGTTTTCTGTATTTGCAGTCAACATGATATGTACTCATGTTTGACCTAATGTCCCATAATGCAATTTTAGGTCATATCAGAAAAAGGACTCGATTGACTCATTAACATAAAAACTATGTTTAAGTCAATGATT
>JAGAXP010000179.1 GCA_017940955.1 Oribacterium sp. | reverse complement strand
TATGGATAGTGGAATGAGCAAGCATGAAAAGACAATAGGCCCGTTTATGGAGGGAGATATTATCCGGGCAGCCTGCAAGGGCTGTCCGAATGCTCAGGAGCAGGTGCTAAGGCATTATAGTCCTCTTGTAAGGATTATGATTCGCTCAATAGCACACTGCTCCTTTCATTTTTACATAAACAGTTATGACGAGGATGACCTGTCGCAGATCGTTCTGATAGGGGTATGGGAAATGCTTGGATCATTTCAATAAGCAGGCCGCATTGCTATGAGCGGTTATGGCCTCTGGATTTATCCGAGGGTTGTTCCATATTCGGTTCATGAGAGGGTTCAGGTTCCAGGTATTGTTCAACATTAGACAGTTTTTGGCGCAGAGAGGCGGCATCTTTTTCGGCATTCTTGTATGTTTTTTCCAAAATGAGCTTGCGGCGTTGCATGGCTTCGTAATCAGTTCTTATCTCCTCTGCATTGACGGATTTTGGATCAAGTCCCATTTTTAGGAGCATACGTTCTGCACCATCATAGAGGATAAGCTGCGTTTCATGCATACGCAGGTATCTGTCCGGATCCTTGGACTTCTTGTATTTTTCCTGAAAGGGTTTATTGTCTCTGTACTGTTCCGCATAAAGGAGCAGTTCGGAGACTTTTTTCATTTCATGCTCAAGATTCACAAGCTCGGATCTGGCGGATTTGGCTTCTGCGGTCTTAGCATCAATCTGTCTTTGAAGCTCCTTAAGGTTATCTGCGGCGGCGTAACTGGCTGCAGTAGTTTTGAGATTTTTGACGGAAGCCCAGTGCTGCAATCCGGGGCTGTTTTTGTATTTTTCCTCTGTTGTGTCAATGAGCGTCCTGTATGCTCCGGTACGGGTGATGATATCTTTCTTTGGTATCTTTATGCGGGATTTTGTCCTGGGCTGTTCCTGCTCTTTCTGGTCAGGTTTCGCACTTTCGATATTCCGCCATTTCTCAGGTTTTTCAATCCTGTCTTTTATCTCTTCTTTTGTATAACCGGCTCCAAAGTTGCGGAAGCTGCCACGCACAGGTCGCTCCTGTCCCGGAGCAGTGAACTTGATATATTTTGCTCGGGGATCATCAATCTTCTCACCGGATACGGTATAGCCCTTTTCTCTGATCAGGAATAGGAAATCCTCATAGGATTTTGCCAGTCTTACACATTCGTCGATATCTTCCTGTAATCTCTTTTTCCACGAAGTACCTTCTTGTTCGGCTTTCCATTCAACATATTTTTTGCCTTTTCTACCACTTGGGATGATGACGGACAGGTTATGTTCTTTGCATAATTCGTCGCTCAATTCCCGGATATGCCGGTAACTTTTCTTGTTATCGTAGTATTTCCTGTGATCTATGTTATCGGCGGCGCAGAAAATAATGTGGTTATGTGGATGTCCCTTATCTGTGTGGGTAGCGACAATATATGAATATTTCCCTTCCAGCAATCTGTCCGCAAGCTCAATTCCGATCCGGTGCGCCTCTTCGTGAGAAACCTCGCCTTTTGCAAATGACTGTATCAGATGAAAAGCCTGATTTTTGTCGGAATGCTTCGTCCGGGAAAGTGCGTACTCGAAGTCATGTCTGGCTGTTTCAACACCGCAGCCAAATGTATCAACGAGCAGTTGTTCCTCTGTCTTATCGGGGTTGCAGATATAAGCTACAGCTTTTGTAACGGTGCTTTTGATAGCGTGGATTCGTGTGTATGCCATAGTTTGTCCATCAGCTCCTTTATCTCTTTTACATCTTCTTCGTAAACATTCCCGGTTTTCATGATCCGCTCTCTGATCATGTTTATGTTTCTGCCGATTGCGGAGAGCTGCCGGTTATATTCCCGAAGCTCATCATAATTGCAATCATAGGTATAGTTGTAAAGTATCATATGTCGTATATACTCCGATTTGTTCCTCATCCCGGATGCCTTGACTTTGTTAACGAGGACATATTTCTCGTCATCGCTTAGGAACACTTTTAGTTCATTGGTGCGTTCACGCTTACCGCTCATAAAGACCACTTCCTTTCATAATTGCCGTTTCCGGCAGGTGTGCTTTTGAGGCAGAACTGCTTATATCTGGTGAAACGGATAGGGAGCAGTTCTGCATTTACGGGGGTCAGGGGACGTAGCCCCTTGCAAGCTCATTTGCGTCATTTTTCCGACAGGGAAAAAGGCCGGCAAATGTGAATGTGTGGGAACACATTCAGTGCTTGGTATTCTTCTTGCAAATCGGTTCCGATTTGCGGGTTCAGACCGCCATAGGGCGGTCCGTTTTGAATCCATAACGTGTTTCCGGCGATTGCTCTTATGTTTTTGTACTGTGGGGATGTAAAGAGAAAATAAAAAACTGCCACAGTACGGGCGCAGGGTAGCACCGGTATCTTTAGCAGTTTTGGTGTTTTATGAGCCATATCATATCAGAGTGAGAAATAACTGGCAATAGAAATCATAAAAAATGTCAGAACAGCTTATCTGCAATCTCCCTCAGAGTGAGAGAAGTCTGCTCATAGGTCACATCATCAGAGATCAGCGTTCTGGTGATGTTTTCGTAATCGCTCTTATAGAATTCTTTATCAAGAAATTCATTTATGAGCGATTTTATATCTACATCGTCTTTTGCCGAGGGACATATAGGAAGCAGGGAGCGATGATTGCGTACCTGCTGTATAAGCTCCTTAAAATCATCGTTGACGGATATGGTCGGATAGAGCATATGAAGGTCATAAAGATGTCTTGAATAACGCTTTGTTTTATCCTCCAGATAGTAATCGCAGAGGGCATAAATCTTATCAATGAATGTCCTGCTGACCGATTGCACTTTCATCGAAAACGGTTCAAGGCTGTAATCTGCAATGATGTCCGGAGCAGAGTCTTTTATAGCTCCATAGATGATCGAGTCAACGTCCTTTTCTTCGGTCGGGAAGGAATAGGATACAAGAGCGGTTTCAAGTTTTACGCCAGGAGTGATACCTTCCACCGGATAGTCGGATACTGGCTGATAACCAAAGAGGTAATAGTTGTAATCCTTGTCGCTCTCGATACTGTCCCAGTTCCCAATCGGCATACCCAACTCGTCACTGATTGGTTTTAAGATTTTGTATTTGAGCTTTTTCCTCCGGGACTCTCCGATATGCTCAGAGAAGGTGATATCAATATCTTCGGAAAACCTGTTAATCAGGTGGAAGCACTTTGATAATGAAGTGCCTCCCTTGAACACGATATCGGGATTGCTCTTTGAAAGCAGTTTTAAGATCATGGTAACGTAGTAATCCTTTTCGATGATGGATTCTGCAATACCAGTCTGTGCGTTGGTTTCTGTTATGACCTCTGCAAAGAGATCCTTATCATTATGCAAGTACATGGTCTAACCTCATTTCGTAATAATACCGGAAAGTCGAATCCGGATACCGTCTTATATATCGGTCAACATCGTCTCTTGTGATATGGTTCGCAAGAGAATATTTTTTTATCTTTTCCCTCGCTTCATCATAATCGCTGTCAAGGTAGGAGTCCAGATTTTTTAATAATTCCAGAAGCTGAAGAACCTTAACATTCTCGTCTGAAATAGGAACGTTGGTTTTTCTGACGATAAAGGACTGCTTGCCGATCAGAACTTCCCTCACAATGGCAGCTATGTTGTTGCTGACAATTTCCTTCTTCATCGGCACCTGCATGGAAAGCCCGATGATGTTGGCGAAGGTGCTGCCGGAATAATAGCCGTCTGTCCTGCCGCCACGGGAGATGTATTTATATCTTGCTACCGTTTCGGGAGTAGGGCCGGAGGATGAAGAAAAGCGGGTCTTCTTCGGAATATAGTATATCCCCTTCTCATAGCGCACGATCTTACCTGCATCCGCAAGCGTCTTGATCTGCTGGCGGAAGTTATCCCGCTTCATTCCCTCTATATGGATATCATCGAGGAAGATTGGTTCCCCATCCTCATAGTTTTCTTTCAAATATTCATAAAGCATAGCCTGCTCCTTAAATCACGATAAATAATATTAAATATGATACAAAATGAATTATAAAGGGAAATTACGCTAATGTCAACAGGATAAATAAAGGGAAAAGGCCAGTCGGCTGACCGACAGGAGAAATTATTTTATAAAAATTTTGCTTCATCCGCTACGTTTTGCACTGCCTAAACACAGTTAGTAAATGTAAGGATGTTTAGAAAGTTCCTCACGGAAAGGAAGGAACTTTGAAACAGTACGCAAACGAGCAGGATGCGATAGTGGCCGAATTCAAGAGTTATATG
>JAGAXP010000178.1 GCA_017940955.1 Oribacterium sp. | reverse complement strand
GGGAGCGTTTCAGGGCGTTACCCCGTCATTCCACTCCTCGGAATATCAGTTAGAGAGACACTGTCTCTCCGTCACTTTTACCTCTTTGCAGGCGAACCCACGCAGAGTTTATATGCGACAACGTGTCGCTGCACTATCAAAAGGCGCGAGTCTCGCGCCGCAGGAAATCAGGATACTTTTCATCGTTTTTCCGGCAGCTAAAGTAAAGAGGCGGTACTGCCGGCAGGCGAAGCATCCGGGCTTCCGTTTTTCCAATGCTTCAAACATCAGATCCACCGGATTCTTGAACTCCTCGTCATCCTCCCTTACTTCCATGGCGTTAAGAAACTCCAGAAGAGTCGCGAAATTCTGCTCCTCCTCCGGAGCTTCATAATGGATATAGGCGATCAAAGCTGTATAAAGCAGCTTTTCCGCCTTTTCCCAAAACGGGTCCCCGGCATTGCCTTCCCCTTTGGTGTTTGCCATCAGGGTAGTGACCAGTTTCAGGATATCCTTTTCGCTGTGGATATAGGCGAAGGGATTGTACCGCATACTCTTGCGGAAATTCTGGGTATTAAAGATTTTTACAGAATAGCCCTGGGACAGCAAAAAACGGCCACAAGATACCACGATATCCCCTTTCGGGTCTGTGACAACGAAGGATACAGGGTAAGTTTTCGAGGTACATTGAAGTAAATTTGGCTTCAAAACGAAGCGGGTCTTACCGGAGCCGCTGCCGCCAACGATCAGAACGTTCTTGTTCCGAGCGTTGGCCGGATTTTTTGGGCGGCTGCTCATCGTCAGACCCTCCGTTTTTGTCAGGATAATGTTGTTTTCCGGCTTCTCATCCATGAACGGTTCGATATCCTTATGCGTCCCCCATCTGGCGGATCCATACTCCGTATTATGCCGGTACTTCTTGGCGTTTTTTCCCTTCAGATACACAGTAAGCCGGAGAGCAGCCCCGCACAGAATGCCGATCAGCAGATCCAACGGATGGAAACTGGGAAGTGGAGTCTGGAATGCCGCCGGAAGTGTTGTCATGAAAGACAGCAGCTTTTCCGAGGAATTAGCTCCCTCAGCCAGCCTCCATCCCTCCCCGATATTGGTTGCGATCAGCCCGACAAAAATATAAGGGAAATTAAGGAGGAGCAGCCGTTTCAGTTTCTTTTTATCAATCCTCATAACGAATGCTCCTTGTCCTTGTTCCGTACTTTATCCGGGATGGAAGCCACCAGCTCTTTCATCTTCTTCAGGGCTTTCAGAACACTCGGCCTGTCTTTCTTCTTCATGACAGAGGCTGAATATTCCCGGAATGCCGATGTCAGCGCATCCGCATCCCTTGCCTTGAAAAACACGATATAGCGGGGCGGCTGCTGGGAAGCATCCTTCCGGATTGCATAATCCACACCATATTTCTGGGCAACTTTTTCAAAACCGCGAAGGTCTGTTTTGGCGATATCCATGTTAGATACGCCCTGGTTCTGCCCGATCAGTTCCTTTACGGTCTGTTTGCCGTGCGGGATGGCATTCTCCTTGGCTTTCGCTGCTTTCTCCGCCGCTTTTTTCTCCTTCACCTGCCCCCGGTGCCGGAGATATTTCATGCAGGCGGCAAGCACATTCCGGGCGGTCAGCTTTGTTGTCGTGACCGCAAGATTTACTGTCCTGTTTTCCACTTCTTCCTGCAAAGCTCATCCCTCCCTTCACATTTCATGCCCGGCAGGAAAACGGATTACCTTCCCCGCATCCCTGCCATCTCCATCCTTCGGCTTTCTTCCGGGACTGTCCCGGCTGGCCTTCTTTGCCATGGTCCGTTTCACCTGGTCTTCCGGAATGGGAAGCGCCATGATGCTTCTGCCCATTCGGATAAAAGTTTCCGGCTGATGGAATTTCTGCTCATAACGCTGCATCTGCTCCGGCGTCAGGGACCCAAAGTTATCCTCTGTAAGTCCGACCACCAGAAAATCCCCGGCGATTACATCAACCATTTTTCCATCTTCACTGTAAAGAGCACGGTTCAAAAGACTTCCGCCCAGCTTGCCTTCTTCATTCACAATCAGGCCGACCTGCTCATCAAAAGGATAAACACATTCGATCATGCCGCCGACCGCTTCCTGAAGATCTTCCAGTTCTGTACCAACCTGCACCTCCCTGGGATATTCCCCGGAAGAAACCAGAAGTACGTCCATTATTTCCGGAGGGCTGATGTCCCGTTCCTCACCGGCATGGAAAGACACATCGGCATAGTCCTCGGCAGAATCCATCTCATATAAGGAATTATTCCAGTTTTCGGAGGCAATGGCTTCCGCCTCCTCCCTGGAATCCGCTTGCACCTGCACGGTCTTTTCCAGCACCTCGGTTATCTTGATGTCATATTCTTTCATTGGCACCTCCGTCAGTTCAGGGAAAGCACCGGCATTTCATCCCCATCCTCTGTGACGAGCAGCGTCCTCCGTTCCAGCATTTCCTGAATTTCATAGATGTCCGCGACGCTCAGGGAGAGCACTTCCCCTTCTTCATCCACCGCATAAATCAGTGCAGGGCCATCCAGGTATTTCTGGTCACCGACCTTGAAAAGGAGCTGCCTGTCATAGCTAATGACAAAATCCGTATCCGGAGCCAGTTCAATCACATCGTCCTCACCGAAGCAGGGAAGATATTCCTCCGCTTTAACCTTCGGAATGACCTTCATCTGTTCGCCGGGAGTAAATGCAACCATGAACGGTTCCATACCGTCTTTATCAAATTTTACGGCTCCGATCATGTCGTTCCATACCTTGATGAAACGCATGATTTCGTTCAGCACCGCCTCGTTCGAAGAAAGGTTCTTCTGCCGGAAATCTTCTCCGCAGCAATCACATCTGTATCCATAACCGTTTCTGTAACACATATCGCATATCCTCCTTATCGTGCCTGTTCTCTGTTTCTCTTTTTCTGCCACTGGTCCAGCAGCTTCACAATCACGTCCTGCATCTGCTGAGGGGTATAGGATTTCGGGAAATACTTCCGCAGCACATCATGAGAAATCGTGATGGTGGTCATGTCATCTTTCTTTTGCTCACTCATCACATCACACATGGCATCCAGCCTGCACCCGCCTTCCTGGCTCAGCTTTTTCAGCCTCTGCGCCTGGGACAGGGACGGGGCAGCCTGGGCATAGTCCATCGCCTCCAGAAATTCCCGCTGTTCCTCCGGTTTCAGGTAGGAGAGCTCCACTGCCGGATTGAAGGCAATTTTCTTCTCATCCACCATATCCCGGATTTCGGGAATCAGTTCTGTGAGACGTAGATATCTATGCACCTGCCGTTCACTTTCATTGGCATCCTGACTTACTTTTGTGATACTCCATGACTTCTCGCCAACTTGGCGAGAAGTTGGATCAGCACGTTCTCCCTGATGCCTCAGAGCATCCATCTTCATCCGGTAGGCAAACGCCCTCTCACTCGGCAGGATGTGTTCCCTCTGGAGATTGCTGTCCACCATAAAAATGATCGCGGTATCATCATCCATTTCCCGGACAATGACCGGCAGGGTCTCCAGACTGGCAAGCTCTGATGCACGGAGCCTACGGTGACCGGAAATGATTTCATAGCCGCCGTCCGGATCCGGCCTTGCAATCGCCGGTGTCAGGACTCCGTACTGCTTTACGCTCTCTACGGTTTTCTGCATCTCCTCATCATCGACTACCCGGAAGGGATGTCCTTCAAAGGGATGCAGTTCTGACAGGGGTATCATCTGCACATGTTCCTGCTGGCTTTCCGTCCGGCTCTCTTCGGTAGTGAAAATCTCATCGTAACTGCTCAAGGTTACGTTTGCGCCTTTTCTCGGCATTCTTCACCACCTCCCTTGTCAGCTCCCGGTATGCCTCTGCGACCTTTCCTCCCGGATCGTGTTTGAAAATGCTCTTTCCTTCTTTACTGATCTCAGAAGCCCGGACAGAGCGGGGAATCTCTGTGTCATATACCTTGATCTTTCCGCCATAAGCATTCCGGATCAGTTCGCTGATTTCCCTGGCGTCATTTGTCCTCGTGTCCACCATCGTCAACAGGATTCCTTCGATCTTCAGTTTGGGATTGATCTGCCGCCTGACCTTATTCACTGTCTGTAACAACTGCTCCAAGCCCTTCGCCGGAAGGTAGGAAGCCTGCACGGGTATCAGCAGTGTATCCGCCGCTGCCATGGCATTGATTGTCAGCATCCCCAGACTCGGAGAACAATCCAAAAGGATAAAATCATAGTCCCGCTTAACGCTCTCCAGATATTCTTTCAGCACGGTTTCCCGGCTGATGGTATTTACCAGGGAGACCTCCATGCCGGACAATTCTATGCTGGACGGCATCAGATCCATGCCTTCCTCATGATGGAGAATGCCTTCCCCTGGCGGGATCCCTTCTTCCTCCACCACTCTTTTCATCATGTCCGTGACCGTCACCGGCAGTTCCTCCGGCTTGGGATAGCCAAGGCTGATGCTGAGCGAAGCCTGCGGATCGAAATCCACCAGCAGGACTTTTTTCCCTTCCATCACAAGCCCTGCACCCAGATTTTCACAGGTCGTGGTCTTGCCCGTCCCGCCTTTCTGGTTTACGCAGGCAATCACGGTCGCTTTTGTACTCATCGTTCGTTTCCACCTCCTTTCCCGGAGAACAGTACGGATTTCACCAACTCCTGCTTGTCCCGGCTCACAGCCTGCCGGCGGTCAGCCCCTCCGACATGCACAGGTGTGCACATCTCCAATACGCGGCTGTAAATACGGGCATCGGCCACGTTTTCCGGATTCCGGATCTCGTTGATGGTCAGATTCGTCGTAATGATCAGCGGAAGGTTGGCCTTGTAACGCTCGTCGATCACGGCATAAACCTGTTCCTTCGCGTATTCGGTGCTGCGCTCAATCCCTAGGTCATCAATAATCAGCAGGGAATAATGGTTAAGGGAAGCAATGTACTGATACCTTTCTTCCGTGTACATGGCTCCCATCTGGTTCAGGATCTTGGAGAAGTTCGTCATCAGGACCGGAACCATCTGTTCCAGCAGGGCATTGGCAATGCAGGCTGCCACAAAGGATTTTCCTGTACCAACGTCGCCCCAAAGCAAAAGGCCAAGGTTTTCCGCCTTGACCTTTCTCCATTCCGCAACATATTTCTTTGCCCATCGGATCGTGTCTGTTTCCTGCGCTGTATCAAACCGCCAATCTAACAGATGCCGTTCCTGGATCCCTGTAGATTTCATCCGCTGGATCTGAATCATCTGTTCCCTGGCTTCCGCCTCCTCTTTCTCCCGGCGCATTTCCTCCTGCTTACACTTGCATATACAGGGCAGCGTGCGCATCTTTCCGAGGAACATCTTCCTGCACTGGACCGGCGTATGGCATTTTTCGCAGTAAAGCAGTCCGTCATCAGACAGATATTCGCCATCGTTCGGCTCTGTCTTTGTCTCAAGCCGGTCCAGGAACCCTTCCAGAAACTCTTTCATAAGCTATCTCCGGCTGCAAACTGATAATTACCGTGATCATAGGTCTTGTTTTCCTGGCTTTTCTGGCTGTCGCGTTTTGCCCAGCTGCGCATCGTCGCCAGATGGTTCTTATAAATCTTGCCTGTGGAAGCCATATATTCCGACAGGCGCTCAATACGGTTCTGGTAATCATTCGGGAATTCGTTCATAAGTTTCTCCATCTCCTCGTCTGAGAGAAGCACGTTCTGGTACTGCCCATAACGATGACGGACCGGACGCTTACTCTCTCTTTTTTTGTTTATTTCAGTATTTGTTCTTTCTGTACTTGTTTTATCTTTATTTATTCCTCGCGGGTTTTCCGGATCCGACAAAACCGTATCCGGATTTTCCGTATACGGTGAACCTGTACCCGGGAAATCTGCATCCGGATCAGCCCCCTCCGGGATCTCATAGATCACATATTCGATCTCGCCCATGCGTCCATTCTCCAGCCTTTTCTGGCTGCGGATCAGATACCCGCATTCCTCCAGTTCCCGAAGGGCGGAATTCACACTGTCCACGCCTTCCTTGCTGATGGCGGCGATGCCGCGGATGCTGTAATGCCATGCATCCGGCAGGCTCAGGAACAGGGACAGCAGCCCTTTGGCCTTCAGGCTCAGGTTCTGGTCCCGCAGGTGGTAATTGCACATGGTAGTATAGTTGGAATTCTTCTCAACGCGGAAAACGGCCATCGTGACCACCGCCTTTCTTCCTGCTGGATGACGCCGGTACCAGATATGGGCATGTTCTGAATACACAGTCACCCCTATCGGAATAGGGTGTGTGGTACCGGCAGTTCCTGCATTCCGGATATCTGCCTTCACAGCCGTCATCATAATGATTGCTGCCGGGAGCCTCCCGCATCAAAGCCTCTATGGCTCCCGACATTCCATCGGTAAAGCTCATCCTGATCCCCCCGTTCCTTCGGGAGGAACTGTATTTTCACTGCTTTTCATGTGATCCGTCCTCTCCGGTGCAATAGAAAAGGGAGCGATATCCGCTTTCTGTAATAAGCTTCAAACGCTCCCTTGTTCCTGTACGCCACTTTTTGATTACAATGCTGCTTCCGGGGCCATCCTTCCCGGTGCTTTTGCTTTCGGTGCATGATCCATTGCCTCTTTCTTCTTTTCTCCGAGTTGCTCAAGGATAGAAGGTTTCTTCTCCGCCGCAGCCCTCATTTCTGCTTTCTTCTCCATCTGCTGTGCCAGCTTCCTTCCCGCTGTTTTCTCTGCCAGCTCGAAAACCTTATCCTCTTTGTCATAGTGATAGACGTTATCAGAAAGCCTTTCTGCCGGGGCTACCTGTGTCTCGTTGATGGTCTGTACCATGGCAGCCAGCTCATGATAATCCGCGCTGCCGTCATCGGGAATAAGCAGCACTTCATGGATGGAAGAGGGAAGAACAAAGAAATCGCCGCCGATCTTTTCCGCCGCCTGCTCCATAAAGCCCGGATACTGGATCACCGAAGCACCCATGAAGGCACCTTCTACGGTTGCCACCAGCATTGTGGGTTCTCCGGGCATCGGCTCCTCTGGTTCCATGCCCATCATGTCGGCCATCACTTCCCGCATGGAACGAAGGGAGGCAGGATGGGTAAGCGGTGCATTCTCCAGGGCGTCCTGATGGAGCTGTTCTGCCGTGATACCGAATGCTTTCAGCTGCTGATTGGTTATAACAGAGGTCATTTTTCCACCATTACTGTCCCCCATGTCGATACGGTAAATCAGCGCCATATCCTCCACCTTCTGATGAGGAATATTTGCCAGCCTGTCCTCGTTTCCATTCTGCGGTATGACCTCCATCATCAGCTTCGGCTTCATAGCCTCATAATCTGACAGTTCCCCGATATTGAACTGGGGAGTGCGGTCCACGATCTTCATGAGCTGGTCTTCAACCTCCTGCAGGATATCCTGATAGGGACGGCCTTCTTCGTAGGCCTGAAAGGCACCGGTCATATTGAGGTTGGCCTCTACCGGGGAATCCCCGCTGCGGAAGGAAATACCCCTGTAGGATTCTCCCTGGAGCTTCTCAACATCCCGGATCCCGATCCTCACAGCAGAAAGCTCCGGCGGGAGATCGGCGGCAAATCGTGCCGTCAGATCTTCTTTCAACTGTTCCAGAAACTGCTCGTAATTCATCTGTCGTCCTCCTTTGTGTGAAATAAAATAAGGCCGGTCAGAATACCTCCGAGGAGGCGCTGACCGGCCTATGTAAGAGAGAACGAATGCCTTAAAAGCACGGGCTGTAACGGCATAGTACTCCTGCAATCAAACTTTTTTGTTAGCTGGGATTTTGGGGGGATTTTTGCTCTTTTTAGCAAAACGGCGATTTTTGTTAGCAGAAATGGTCAATTTTTGCTAACATGTTAGCCGGCTAACAAAGGCAGATGGTATCGAACGTATAAACCTGCTGTGTTAGCTGGCTAACAGAAATCGATGAGATTTTATGTAGAGATGAGAAAAGCGGAAAACCAAGAAACCTTGATTTTCCGCGGAATTTCTGGCGTCCCCGAGAGGATTTGAACCTCCGACCTCACGCTTAGGAGGCGCGCGCTCTATCCAGCTGAGCTACGAGGACTTGTATAAAATTGATGATTTCGGCTCTATTTTCGAACTCACAGCCGATATGAGTTTTCCGCCAGGCGGATGGTCCGCAATCACCTTAGGAGGCGTGTGCTCTATCCTGCTGAGCTACGTAGACAAGATTTATAACACAGAATCTTATATTCTCTGTTAACTGTATTAGGTTTTACTCACTCACACTCACTCAGTCGAACTTCCAAAAAGTCCCCTATTTATGCGGGTTTAAAGCTATAGCTTCCGCTTAGGAGGCGAACGCTCTATCCTGCTGAGCTACAGAAACACATCCTGAAACTATTTTTCCAGGCACTTTATCTTAGCATAAATAACATTTCAGTTCAACAAAAAGGTCATTCATGGTAAACTATTTCTCAGCTATTTTGTAATAGTTCACCGGATGAACAACCAACTCCGTTCCATGGTTCACCGGATGAACAAATAAATCCGTTCCATGATCCACCGAATGAATTGTTACGCTGTTTCTATATCGGTGGCAGCTTGATTACCGGTTAAATATACCAAAATAGCGGGAGTTTAAAAGATGAAAGCATTGTACCGAAATATACTCGGCATGATCTTTTCGGTCATGCTGTTATTTATCATATTTGTTACCAGCTTTGAAGTTGCTTGTTACGGTTCACCGGACTTTTTCCGGAATGAATTCATTAAATATGATGTAACGGGAAGCCTTGAAGCCTGGATGGGGGAGACCATGAGTCTCGATGATATGTGTCATGTACTGGATCAGACCATGGTATATCTGAGGGGAGACAGAGAAAACCTCATTATAGAAACCACTATAAACGGCCAACCGGCTTTTTTCTATAATGAAGATGAAGCTTCGCATATGGCCGATGTCAGAGTCCTCTTTGTTAAATGCTTATTTTTAAGATCGATTTTCATCCTGACAGCTCTTGCCATTGCAGGCTACCTTATAGTTGTGGCAAAACCAGGTGGAGCTCTGTATTATCTAAGCACAAGTTTTATAAAAGTATGTGCCTGGATACTGGCTGTGGTTTTACTCATCGGTGCTCTTGCGGCAACAGATTTTACTAAATACTTCACTATATTTCACGAGATATTTTTCAGTCAGGGAAACTGGATGTTTGATCCCAGGGAAAGCAGGATGATCAATATGCTGCCGGAGGGCTTCTTCTCGGATTGTGCATTAAAGATTGTGCTAACCTTTATAGCATCGGTACTGGTTGTGATGGCACTTAGTATGATCATCACAGTTTTTACAAGGAAACATAAAAATGATAGATAATAAAGAACTGGATAAAAAAAGAGCAATCCTTGTGGGAGCCTGCATTGGCAATAATCCTGATTTTGACACCTCCATGAAAGAACTGGAAGGGCTCGCCGAAGCTGAGAATCTTTTGGTCATCGCTGACATTACCCAGAATCTGGATTCACAGGATTCAGCCTATTATATAGGTTCAGGTAAGGTTCAGGAGCTGAAGGCCCTGGTGTGGGAAATGGAAGCAGACCTTGTAATCGTAAATAACCAGCTTTCGCCTTCACAGCTTGCAAATCTCGCCCACGACCTGGAGGTTGAGGTCATTGACCGTACAAACCTTATATTAAATATCTTTGCCGACAGAGCCAGGACAAGGGAAGCGAAAATGCAGGTGGACTACGCAAAGCTTCAGTATATGCTTCCGAGACTTGTGGGTTTACGCCAGAATCTCAGCAGACAGGGAGGAACCGGAGGCTCCATGTCCAACAAGGGATCCGGTGAGACTCAGATCGAGCTTGACAGAAGACATATAGAAAAGCAGATGTCGGAGCTTCGCAAACAGCTTCGGGAGATCAGCCAGAACCGGGACACCCAGCGCCGTAAGCGTATGACTTCCGGAATACCACAGGTTGCGCTGGTTGGTTATACCAATGCGGGTAAGTCCACACTCCTTAATAAAATGATAAAGACCTATTGTCCTGATGAAGAAAAAGAAGTTATGGTGAAGGACATGCTTTTCGCCACACTGGATACCACAGTTAGAAAGATAACTCCCCCGGACCATAGGGATTTCCTTCTGTCGGATACGGTAGGCTTTATAAACGACCTTCCTCACGATCTGGTCAATGCCTTTCGCTCCACACTGGAGGAGGCTGTTAATGCTGACCTTATACTTGAGGTTATAGATTATTCAGACAAGAATTATCAGATGCACATGGACGTTACGGCCAAAACCCTAAAGGAACTGGAGGCAGGTCATATCCCGGTAATTTACGTAATGAATAAATCAGACCGCAAATATCCTGAGTATGAGCTTCCCATAGACCGGGGAGATAAGATTTATATTTCTGCGGAAAAGGGTATAGGTCTCGAGCTTCTGCTTCAGAAAATAGATGAAAAGCTGTTTTCCGATTACCTCACCATGGAACTGATAATCCCATATACAAAAGGCGGCGTAGAACATGATCTTCAGGAGAGATCAAGGGTTATCTCTGTAAAGTATGAAGATGATGGGATACACATGACCGCAGATCTCAACCAGGAAATGATAAAGCGATATAAGGAGTTCATACAATAGTTAATGGAACACGATAATTTACTGGAAGGTCGCATAGACGATCTCTCCAAGAGAGCCTATAACAATGAGTATCTGACATATACCAATTTTCTCTCGGCATCAGATCTTGCTGCATTTTACCGGATTTTAAAAAGCCGCGGGATATCTTCAAAGGTTAATGTTTTGAACGGAAGCTCCTACGTTATATACGGAGGTCATGAAGACGCGGGAAGAAATGTTATATGTTTCCTTCCAGGCTATATGTCACCGGAGGAGTTTAGTGTTAATGAAGCTTTAGCGGGAGACATCATTAAATGCATTCATGTGAAGCCCTTAAATAACAGGTTTGCCGACGATCTGAGTCACAGAGATTTTCTCGGAGCCCTTATGAATCTTGGGATTGAGAGAGAAAAGATAGGAGACATTCTTGTAGATGGAAGTTCAGCTTATATATTTGTTTTAAGTGATATGGCGGAAACCGTGGCGAGAGAACTTACCCGGGTTAAGCATACCTCTGTAGACTGCGGGCTTGTATCACCCTCAGAGTGTGATGTACAGCCAAAATTCACTGAGGTTTCAGGATCTGTTGCTTCACAGAGAGTAGATGCGGTACTTGCCATGGTATGGCATCTCTCCAGAGGAAGAGCACAGGAAGTTATCAAAGCTGAAAATGTATTTATCAACGGGCAGACAGTGACCGATCCCGGGTACAATTTGAAACCCGGAGACCGTGTGACGGTCAGAGGTCATGGTAAGTTTATCTTTGAAAGTACGGGAACCATGACAAAGAAAGGGCGCTTTTATGCAAACGTCAGAGTTTATTCCTAGTATATGAATTAACGTAAATTTGAATTCAGATATTGTGGTTTGAAAAACAATTATAAATAAATGAGAATTTGAAATACAATTCGTGTAAAAAATGTTCTTTCAAACAGACAAAGTAGAACGAAATAACTTCTTTTAAAAAGTGATTGACAAAACAGTCAATTATTTGTAGACTAAACAAGCATTAAAAATGCTTTGCACCTTTAGCTCAGTTGGTAGAGCAGCGGACTCTTAATCCGTTTGTCCAGGGTTCAAGTCCCTGAAGGTGCATTTTTTGTTACATTGTTTTAGAAGTCGTGTCTTGAAAGACATGACTTTTTTTGTATCGCATCACGGAGGAGACAGGGATGGAAAAGAAAAGCACGGTTCAGGATATGACCAGCGGCAACATAATAAAGCAGATAATATTCTTTGCCATGCCTTTGATGCTTGGAAATATATTTCAAATGCTTTATAACACCGTGGATTCCATAGTGGTGGGAAATTTTGTAGGTACCGAAGCGCTGGCAGCAGTCGGCGCCACAACCATGATAGTAAATATGCTGGTATTTTTCTTTAACGGTTTTGCAACTGGTGCCGGCGTTGTTATGGGTACCTATTTCGGTGCAAGGAATCTGGAAAGACTTCATTCCTCAGTGGAAACTACCATAGCCACAACATTTATACTCTCGGTGGTCTTTACCATAATAGGTGTTCTGGGAGTAACTCCCATGCTTCATTTCATGTCAACCCCGGAAGATGTAATGGGGGAAGCAACACTTTACCTGAGAGTTTATTTTGCCGGAATATCCGGACTTCTTATATATAACATAGGGAGCGGTATCCTGAGAGCGGTGGGAGATACCAAAAGGCCTTTGTATTTTCTTGTTTTGACCAGTGTTATAAACACAATTCTGGATCTTCTTTTTGTAATTGTATTTAAAATGGGGATCATGGGAGTTGCTCTTGCAACCATCATAGCTCAGTTCATTTCTGCATTTTTAACCCTGAGATTACTGACAAAGACGGATGATATTTATAAGCTCACCTGGCATGACCTGAAGGTAGATATACCTATACTGAAGAAAATCATGCTGGTGGGACTTCCTGCAGGTATACAGTCAGTTATTACTGCATTTTCCAATGTTTTCGTCCAGGCTTATATCAACTTCTTCGGAGCAAGCTGCATGGCGGGATGGAGCTGCTATAACAAAATCGACCAGTTTATAATGCTTCCTATGCAGAGTATGGCCATGGCCTCCACCACCTTTGTAAGTCAGAACGTGGGAGCCGGAAAACTGAAGAGAGCAGATGAAGGTACCAACACAGCAGTCAGTATGAGTTTTGTGATCACCGGAGTTATAGCCACAGGAATCTTTGTTTTTGCATCACAGGCTGTAGGCATGTTCACTTCGGATAAAAGCGTTATAGATTATGGTGTTCTGTTCCTTAGGACCAATGTTTACTTTCTGATGTTTAACTGTGTTAATCATGTGTTGGCCGGCGCCCTGAGAGGAAGAGGAGATTCAAAGGGACCCATGATGATCATGCTTGGAACATTTGTGGTTATCAGACAGATATATCTTTTTGTCGTAACTCATTTTGTTGCCAACACTCCCCGGATAGTAGCTCTTGGTTACCCGGTAGGCTGGGTATCCTGCTGTATTTTAGAGGTTGCATATTTCATAATAATCAGAAGAAAAAGGCTTAGAGAGCAGAATATTAAAAACTAACGGTATAAATGCAAATTAAAATCTAAATTTAATTGATTAATTTTAAGAAAAAGTCTTGCAATTTAAAAAATCTATAGTATAATTAGTATTGTAAAGAGGAGATGAGAAAAGAAAGGAACCAGAAAAACGGTTCGCTTCTCTTTAAACTGAGATCCAACCTAGATCTTAGTTGGGCAAACCCGGAGAAATCCGGCGACGCAAAACTACAGGGGCCGAAAGGTCAGCCAGTTGCAATCTTCATGGAGCAGAGCTCCGAAGGTTAGTTCTCGAATCAGAATTAATTCAAGAAG
>JAGAXP010000177.1 GCA_017940955.1 Oribacterium sp. | reverse complement strand
TGTGGAAGACGCTTTGCCTCGATCTCAACACCAAGGTCGCCACGTGCAACCATGATACCGTCAGCGGCTTCAATGATCTCATCAAGATTGTCGAGACCTTCCTGTGACTCGATCTTTGCGATGATCTTCATGGTTGAACCGGCATTGTCGATGATCTCACGGATCTCACGGATGGTTTCTGCATTACGGACAAAAGATGCCGCAACGAAATCAAATCCAACCTCAAGACCAAACTTGATATCAGCGATATCCTTATCGGTAAGTCCGGGGAGTTTAATGCTTACATTAGGAACATTTACGCCCTTCTTCTCACCAAGCTCACCGCCGTTTGTGATCTCACAATGGATCTCGGGTCCTTCAACCTTCTTTACAACAAGACCGATGAGACCGTCGTCGATAAGGATCACATTTCCTTCTTTAACGTCCTGATTGAGACCGTCATAGTTGATATATACTTTGTCCTTTGTTCCGATGCATTCTTCTGTTGTAAGGATGATCTCAGAGCCTGCCTCCAGGGTGACCTTCTTGTGATCCTCAAGCTCGCCTGTACGGATTTCAGGTCCCTTTGTATCAAGAAGAGCTGCTATCTCTCGTCCGCTGTCTTTTCTTGCTTCCTTAAGAAGTGTAAGTCTTTCAAGGTGCTCCTGATGGCTGCCGTGTGAGAAGTTGAAACGTGCTACGTCCATGTTCTCGGCAAGCTTTCTAAGGATATTGTAATCATTTTCATTAGGTCCAAGTGTACATACAATTTTAGTCTTTCTCATTAAAATCCTCCTGGAATATTTATCTAAAATCATTTATATGGAAAACATTGTTATTCTTTGGTCTCTGATTGGTAAGAAAGAAAAACAATGCCACATTCAAAAGTGATAATGCGATGGCTACCTTGGTGCTGAAATCCGGTGTGGATATAAATATGAAAAGGTAGAGCACCACTTCTGCTATGGCGAGCCACTGTGCTTTTATCGGTATGAAAAAATACAGATAGAATACGCTGTCCGGAAAAGTAAGCGCATATGCCAGGAATATACTGAAGGTCATATACGTCGGGTAAAGCTGGAGAGGTATACCTGTAACAATGTAGAAAAGCAGTGATGTCACTACCAGCATCAGGACTCCGGTAAAATAAAAGAAGTTATACTTAAATGTTCCCCACAATCTCTCCAGGGTGGAACCGAGGCTGTAATAAACAAATACAGCTATGACCATCCATATAGGTGAAGTGGAAGGCGGGTAAAACAGAAAAGTTACTATACGCCAGATGTGTCCGTGAAGTATGGCTTCCGGATCAAGATCCAGATAATAGTAATACAGCAGCGGATTAAACATTTGGATAAGAAACCCCACTACGTAGATAACGCAGATGTATTTCATGAGATCGGGGATGGCATATTTCCCGAGTTTTCTTTCAAGCTTTTGATAAAATGTCAACTCTCATTCTCCTCTGTAAATGTAAGATTTTTACCGTTTATCTCTGACATACAGATGCAGATCTATCCGGTTCCTTAAAGTGTATTTTGTTTCTTTTTGGGAACACTTGCATTTAGTGTGCGTCCTCATTTATATCTCTTATAAGTTTACTATTTTTATAAGAAGAACACACTCTTTATTGCAAAAAAATTTCAATACAGTATATAAGCACTTTGGGTGTTTTTCAAGACAGAAAAGACATTTATTCACAAAAGTTTTACATTATCACGGTTGAATGGCTCTTTCCTAAATGTTAATATAGGTCTTTAGTTTGTGCCTTCTAATAGGTAGAAAACAAAGTATCTGATCTGGCTGATCAGTAGATGGTTTTATCGCTGAAAGTCTTAAGATACTAGCCGGATAAAATTTTCCGGCTCAAGGGATGTTTTAAATGGGGTTTTAATATATGCAGAAAAACAGACTTGGAATTGATATAGGTTCGACAACTGTCAAGATTGCGATCATGGATCAGGATGAGAAGCTCCTGTTTTCTGATTATCGTCGTCATCATGCGGATATTCAGGGGACTCTTGCGGATATCCTTGAGGAAGCAAAAAAGCAGTTGGGAGAGATGAGCCTTTCTACAGTGGTTACGGGGTCCGGAGGACTTACTCTCAGTAAACATATGGATGCAGCCTTCTGTCAGGAGGTTGTGGCCGTTGCGACAGCATTGAAGGCTTACCGGCCGGATACGGATGTGGCTATAGAGCTTGGTGGAGAGGATGCCAAGATCATTTATTTTAAGGGTGGAATCGACCAGCGAATGAACGGAATCTGTGCAGGCGGAACGGGTTCCTTCATTGACCAGATGGCATCGCTTCTTCATACAGATGCTGCAGGGCTTAATGTTCTCGCAAAGGACTATCAGATGATATATCCTATCGCCGCAAGATGTGGCGTTTTTGCAAAAACCGACATTCAGCCGCTTATAAATGAAGGTGCAGCCCGTGAGGATCTTGCCGCATCTATTTTCCAGGCGGTGGTGAATCAGACCATATCGGGTCTTGCCCAGGGTAAGCCCATCAGAGGACACGTTGCATTTTTAGGCGGTCCTCTTCATTTCATGCCTGAATTAAGAAAAGCATTTATACGTACTCTGAATCTTCAGGGTGACGAAATTATCGAGCCTGAAAACAGCCATCTTTTTGCTGCCATAGGCTCCTGTCTTAACTGCCCTGAAGATGCGAAGGAAGAATCTGTCTCTCAGCTTATCAATATGCTCCGTAACGGAATCAGGATGGATGCAGAGATAAAGAGAATGGAGCCTCTCTTCGGGAATGAGGAAGAATACAGGAAGTTCAGTGCCCGTCATGACAAAGCAAAGGTACGGACTGCCGATCTTTCACAGTACCATGGTAATGTTTATCTCGGTATAGATGCGGGCTCCACAACCACAAAGCTTGCCCTTGTATCCGAGGAGGGTGAACTTCTTTACAGATTTTACAGAAACAACAACGGATCTCCTATCGCAACAGCGATAGAATCCATGAAAGAGATACGGGATCTCCTTCCGGAAGATGCCCGCATCGCCTACAGCTGCTCCACAGGATACGGTGAAGCCCTGCTTAAGGCTGCCTTCCAGCTGGACGAGGGGGAGGTAGAGACCATTTCCCACTACTATGCGGCTTCATTTTTTGATCCTAAAATAGACTGTATACTGGATATCGGCGGACAGGACATGAAGTGCATCCGCATTAAGGATGGCACAGTTGATTCCGTACAGCTTAACGAGGCCTGCTCCAGCGGCTGCGGTTCCTTCCTGGAGACATTTGCAAAATCCCTTGACTATTCGGTTATAGATTTTGCCCATGCTGCGCTTTTTGCCGAAAATCCTACGGATCTTGGTTCCAGATGTACTGTTTTCATGAATTCCAACGTAAAACAGGCACAGAAGGAAGGTGCAACTGTTAATGATATCTCCGCAGGTCTTGCATACTCAGTTATCAAGAATGCCCTTTTTAAGGTTATAAAGGTTACAGAAGCCAGGGATCTGGGCGAACACATCGTTGTTCAGGGCGGAACCTTCTACAATGATGCGGTGCTCCGTGCTTTTGAGAATCTTTTGGGAGCTGATGTAGTAAGACCTGACATCGCCGGAATCATGGGTGCCTTTGGTGCCGCTCTCATTGCCCGTGAAAGATATCACATGGCAAATGAAAAGATCAAAAAGATGAAGCCTACAGAGGAAATAAAGGTTCCCCGTACAGCTTACGGCCGTGTTCAGACTACCATGCTGCCACTGGACGAAATCATTAACCTTAAATACACAACAAAGATGACCCGCTGCCAGGGCTGCAACAACCACTGCGTTCTGACAGTTAATCAGTTCGGTGCCGGTCGTAATTACATTTCAGGAAACCGCTGTGAAAGAGGTCTCGGAAAAACAAAGATCAAGAGGGATATTCCGAATCTTTACGAATATAAGCTTAAGAGAATGTTCGACTATGAACCGCTGCCTCAGGATATCGCAGCGCGTGGTGAAGTGGGTATACCGAGGGTTCTCAACATGTATGAGAACTATCCTTTCTGGGCAACATTTTTCAGAGAGCTTAAGTTCAGGACTGTCCTCTCTCCTGCAAGTACCAGAAAGATTTATGAGCTGGGTATAGAGAGCATTCCTTCTGAATCCGAGTGCTACCCTGCCAAGATCGTTCACGGACATGTGGAGTGGCTCATAAGAAACGGACAGAAATTCATATTCTATCCTTGCATACCTTATGAGAGAAATGAAACACCTGAAGCAGGAAATCATTATAACTGTCCGATGGTTACTTCCTATGCGGAAAACATCAAGAATAATGTTGAAGGTCTGGAAGATAACTCTGTTATGTTTATGAAGCCCTTCCTTGCTTTTACGGATGAGAAAATCTGTACGGATCAGCTGGTCAGGATATTTGTCCACGGAGACGAGATCGAGCATTCCATCCGACCTGTAGGTGAACTTACCGAAGATAAGATAGTAGAACAGTTTAAGTCCTGGAATATTACTGAAGAAGAAGTCAGGACTGCTGCTCACGAGGCATGGCTCGAACTGGAACGTGCCCATGAGGATATGCAGAAAAAGGGTGAGGAAACCATTCGCTGGATGAAGGACACCGGACATCGCGGAATAGTTCTTGCGGGAAGACCTTATCATGTTGACCCTGAGATCAACCATGGAATTCCGGAACTTATCACCAGCTACGATTTTGCGGTGCTTACCGAAGACTCTGTATCTCATCTCGGACAGGTAGAACGTCCGACCATAGTCACAGACCAGTGGATGTACCATACGAGACTTTACAGAGCTGCGGAATTTGTAAAACACAGAGAAGACGTTGACCTTATACAGCTCAATTCCTTTGGATGCGGACTGGATGCTGTGACTGTTGACCAGGTCAAAGACATTCTGACAGGATCGGATAAGATCTATACAGTGCTTAAGATAGATGAGGTCAATAACCTCGGTGCCGCACGTATCAGAGTAAGATCCCTCATCGCTGCTATCAGAGTCCGTGATGAAAAAAATTACGTACGTAATGTCCGGCCGGCAAATTATGAGCGAAGACTCTTTACTAAAGAGATGAAGGCAAAGAAATATACCATCCTTTGTCCTCAGATGTCGCCTATCCATTTTGAGATAATTGAAGCTGCTTTCCGTGCCGGCGGCTATAACCTGGTGGTACTGAACAATGCCAACCGTTCTGCCATAGACACAGGCTTAAAATATGTAAACAATGATGCCTGCTACCCTTCTATCATAGTTGTGGGACAGATCATGGATGCCCTTAATTCTGGAAAGTATAATCCTGATGAGACTGCAGTTATCATTACTCAGACCGGTGGCGGATGCCGTGCATCAAACTACATCGGATTTATACGCCGTGCCCTTGAACATGCGGGAATGTCTCAGATACCTGTCATTTCCCTCAATACCAACGGCATGGAGTCAACTCCCGGATTTAAGATTACTCTCCCACTCCTGACAAGAGCCATGCAGGCTGTGGTCTACGGCGACGTATTTATGAGAGCTCTGTATGCCACAAGACCCTACGAAGCGGTTCCGGGATCTGCCGAAGCCTTACACCAGAAATGGCTTAAGGTCTGTAAAGAGGCTGTTTCAAAGAAGACAACCTCCATGTACCTCTTCTCAAAGAATGTAAAGAGGATCATAAGAGACTTTGATAATCTTCCATTAAAGGAAGGTGTTGTTAAACCTAAGGTAGGCATTGTCGGTGAGATACTTGTTAAGTTCTCCCCTCTTGCCAATAACCATATTGTTGAACTTCTTGAAAAAGAAGGCGCTGAAGCTGTAATGCCGGATCTTATGGATTTCCTGCTTTACTGCTTCTATAACCAGAACTTCAAATATGAGAATCTGGGCGCCGGCTGGAAGGGGAAGGCATTGTGCAACTGTGCCATAAACCTTCTTGAGTACTTCAGAAAAACGGCCCGTAAGGAGTTTGCCAAGTCAAAGAGATTTACTCCTCCCGGAGAGATCAAGGAGCTGGCAAAGATGGCCAGGGAGTATGTTTCTATCGGTAATCAGACCGGTGAGGGCTGGTTCCTTACAGGTGAGATGCTGGAACTCATGGGTGAGGGTGTGAACAACATTGTCTGCACGCAGCCTTTCGGATGTCTGCCGAATCACATCGTAGGTAAGGGTGTCATCAAGGAGCTGAAGAAGCACAATCCGGATGCCAATATCATTGCCGTAGACTATGACGCCGGTGCTTCCGAGGTCAATCAGCTGAACCGTATCAAGCTGATGCTCACTGTTGCGCAGAACAAATTGAAGGAGCAGGCGTAAATTTCTTGGCTCCACGGTCAGAATTCGGCGCACGGGCGTGACGGACTTTACCTTGTTTCGGGAGAGAAAGTCAGTGAAGACGGGTTCCAATGGCGACTTTACGTAAAAGTAAGAATTCGGCTTTCAATGGTGGCTAGGCTTGCGGCTTGAAAGAACATCGAATAGAAAAAATCCGTTCAGAGCGAACGCGTAAGCGTCCGAGCTGAACGGATTTTTTATATGAGATGTACTTTCAACGCCGTGGGCCGCCGCCATGAAAGCCGAATTCTGGACGGTTGCAAATAACTTCCGGCGCCATTGGAACCCGTTTTCACGTCCGGGTGGAGACAGCCTTTAGCCTTCGTAAATCGGGTACTTCCTGGTGAGCTCGGCAACCTTGGCGATGACCTCGTCGCGGGAGTTCTCGAAGTCAGTTGCAACCTTCCAGATGCACTCGGCGATAGGCTTCATGTCCTCCTCCTTGAAACCTCTGGTGGTAACGGCAGCTGTACCGATACGTACACCGGAAGTAACGAAAGGTGAACGTGGATCGTTAGGTATAGCATTACGGTTAAGGGTAATGTGTACCTCGTCACAGTTGTTCTGGAGCACCTTGCCGGTAAGTTCAGGAATATTTGTGAGGTCAACAAGCATTAAGTGGTTGTCTGTGCCGCCTGAAACAAGCTTGAAGCCCTGGGCAACCATAGCCTCGGAAAGAGCCTTACAGTTTTTAACGATCTGCTCCTGATAAGCCTTGAACTCAGGCTTTAAAGCTTCGCCGAAGCAGATAGCCTTGGCAGCGATAACATGCTCAAGAGGACCGCCCTGGCATCCGGGGAAAACAGCCTTGTTGAAGTTGTATTGCTTTGCGATCTCTTCGCTTGATAGGATGAGACCTCCTCTTGGTCCTCGGAGAGTCTTGTGGGTTGTAGTGGTAACTACATGAGCATAAGGAATAGGTGACGGATGAACTCCGGCTGCCACAAGACCTGCGATATGAGCCATATCAACCCATAAAACAGCACCGCACTTATCTGCAATCTCACGGAATCTCTTGAAATCAATGATTCTGGGATAAGCAGAAGCTCCGGCAATGATCATCTTTGGCTTCTCACGGAGAGCTGTAGCCTCCAGCTCGTCATAATCTATGAAGCCGTCATCATTAACACCATAAGGAATGATATTGAAGAAACTGCCTGAGAAGTTTGCAGGTGAACCATGAGTAAGGTGTCCGCCGGCATCCAGCGACATTCCGAGGATCTTGTCTCCCGGTTTGCAGATCGCCATGGTTACGGCCATATTTGCCTGCGCACCTGAATGGGGCTGAACATTGGCATACTCGCAGTTAAAAAGCTTTTTGGCTCTTTCGATCGCGATGGTCTCGATATCATCTACGTGTACGCATCCGCCGTAATAACGTTTTCCGGGGTATCCTTCAGCATATTTGTTTGTAAGGATCGTGCCCATAGCCAGCATGGATGTGTCTGAAAGAATGTTTTCAGACGCTATAAGCTCGATGTTGTTCTGCTGACGGTCATACTCCGTAGCAATCAACTTTCCAACCTCAGGATCTGCCTGGGTTATATAGTTCATCACTTCCTTGATCATAGTTACCTCCATAAGACATGATTTACTAAGGCTTCAATTGATAATCATCTATGATTATCTGAAGACTCTGTGTTCCATTATATTCATTAATCTGTGGATAGTAAACCACATCTATTTTTGTGCAGGCTCGCTTGTCTCTTAAAAATTCATCGCCGTTTGTGAATATCAGTCCGTCCATTAATGAACCTGTTTCTGACTGAAGTCTCATTTTTACTACGTTTCTGTTTTTCCCCAGGACCCGACAGTCCGTAATTCTAAGGTTTTTTGTGGCAAAACAGGGTTTTTCATTTCCCTTTCCAAAGGGCTCCAGTTTTTCAAAGTCATGGATAAGGTTATCTGAAATATAATCAATCGGCATAGGGACATCGATCCAGATTTTATCAATGAGCTGGTCCGGACTCAGATTGCATAGAGTGTTAAGCCGGGTTCTGAATTTGTCTATATCCTTTTCCAAAAGAGTGAATCCGGCGGCCATCGGGTGTCCGCCCCATTTGACCAGAAGTTCGCTTACTTCCTGCAGGTGTTCTGACATGTTATAACCGTCAATGCTTCTGCCGGAGCCCTTTGAAAGTGTTTCTCCGGCTTCATCACCTTCAGCCTTTGTTATGACGAATGCCGGCCTTGAAAATCTTTCCCTTAATCTTCCGGCTACGATGCCTGCCAGGCTTTCATGGAGTTCCGGCAGATATATCACCAGCACAGACCGGTTCAAATAGTTCCTTTCCACCATTTCAATGGCTTTGTTGGTTGCCTCTATGGTCATGGTTTTACGGGATTCATTCAGTTCTTTAAGCTTTACGGCTTTCATGAACGCCTCCTCTTCATCAGTGGTAAAGAAGAGATCCAGAGCCAGTTCTGCCGATCTGAGGCGACCGCCGGCATTGATACAGGGGCCGATGATAAATCCGATATGATAGGTGCTGAGGTGGTCCTGCTCCAGAAGATCCTGGACTTTCAGGAGAGCCCTTAAGCCTGCATTACCGGTCTGTTTGATCTGCTGAAGACCGAATTTCACTATGGTTCTGTTTTCGTCCCGGAGATCCATAACATCACAAACTGTTGCAATGGCGGCGAACTCCAGGAAGTCATAGTACTCTTCTTCGGAAATCGTATGATTCTGGTAAAGCATGATGATGATCTTCCAGGCTACAACAGCTCCGCATATATCCGGAAAGGGATAACGGCTGTCTTCTCTTTTGGCATCCACCACAGCACTTGCAGGAGGAAGAATGTCTCTGGATTCGCAGCCATAGTCCTCATCCTGTCTTTGTCTTACATCATGGTGATCCGTAACAAGGACAGTGAGGCCAAGGTCTCTTGCATGTTTAAGCTCATCTATGGCGGCGATGCCGTTGTCGCAGGTGAGAATCACGTCAACCCCGTCTTCTTTTGCCTTATCGATGATATTGACATTGATTCCGTAGCCGTCCTTTATACGATCCGGAAGAACGTAGTCCACAACTGCACCAAGTCGTTTCAGACCTTTAACGAGAATGTAGGTTGCACAAACTCCGTCAACATCATAGTCTCCCACTACCCTGATATGTTTTCCCTCTTTTATAGCCCTGTTTAGCTGATTCATACATTTAATGGCATCAGGAAGGTAAAGAGGTGAATGAAGATCCTCCTCAAGGGAACCGTGAAGAAACTGTTCAATCTGTTTATCCGAGTTAATGTCTCTGTTTCTAAGTATTCTTGCGGTAACCTGATCGATGCCGAATCTGTCTGCAATGGCTTTGAAATCAGCCTTTTTATTGTAAAGAAACCATTTTTTCATATTGAATCCTTTTATGGTATAATGTTTAACGAAAACCTTGTAGAGTATAACACAATAAGAGTTGGAGAACTATATCATATGACTTATCCGGTTAAGAGATTGTTTTCAAAAATCGCCATTACCATGCTGCTATATGAGATCATATTTCAGGTAGGCGGATCATTTATGGTGGAATATGGGTCCACCATATACAGAAATGAGAATTTCTCCATGATGATCGCAGGCTTCATTTCACTTACGGTATCGCTTTTGATGCTGGGGACCGAAAACATTCATGTAAGATACAAAAAGTTTAATATATGTACTTTTATCTATCTCCTGCTTCTGATATATGGTATCCAATATTTATCCAAATACATCATCAATCCCTTACAGAATATTCTGGGAGAACTGGGATATTCTCTTGATAATGCCAGAGACCTCGCCACAGGCTCCGACATTAAGGGGTTCTGGGCCATAGTTTATGCCGTTATCATGGCGCCGCTTCTGGAAGAATGCTTCTTCCGCGGGATTTTGTACGGGCACTTCAGAAAATACGGAAAGATTTTCGCCATTACCATAACCTCCTTTCTGTTCGGACTCATGCATTTTAATCTGGTTCAGTTTATAGCTGCAATGTTTATAGGAATCGTATTTGCCTGGATAAGAGAGACATATGGGCTGAAGTATTCCATTCTGATGCATATGGCCAACAATTCTGTTGCTCTTTTGCCTTATCTTTATAAAGGGGATACTATAGTTATTGACGTAGCATATTTTTTTCTGCTCTTCGGCGGAGCACTGCTTCTGGTGATTTCTGTTATCAGGAACTTCAAGGTATTCCTCCGGGATCTAAGTGAGGAGCCTTCCCTGGGACATATGTATAAGCTTTGGTTCACTACTTTTTCAGTTATTGTTGTTACGATACTTTTTGTAGTGATTACTCTTTTCAGTATAACGGGTTAACAGGAAAACGCTTCGGCAGAGATGGTTATCTGCCGAAGCGTTTTGTCAGCTTTTAAAGAATGTGTCCAGAAGACCTCTTCCGAGTGCAGCTCCGATATTGCCGCCTACTCGCTTTCCGAAGGTGCCCAGGAAGGTTTTTCCGATGGCTCCGCCGGCTTCTCTTCCCAGAGTTCCGGCTGTTGAACGACCGACGGACTTAACAGCGGTCATTTTCTCTTTGTTTGCCTTTGCCTGAGCCTTTGCAAGGGCTTCCGCATCCTTTTCAGCCTGCTTCTCTGCTTCGATTCTGGCAGCTTCCGCAGTTGCTTCATCAGTAAGTCTCTTGAAGAATTCATAGGCAGAATCTCTGTCAACCTCTTCACTGTACTTTTCCGCAAAATCAGAAGAATTCATGACCATGAGTCTTGATGAATCATCTGCCGGTCCCATCAGTGACTGAGGAGGTAATACACGGCAGCGTCTTACATTGTCAGGTTTACCGTCTTCATCCAGGAAGGAAATAAGGGCTTCTCCGGTGCCCAGGTTCTGGAGAACTTCGACTGTATTGAAGTTCTTATTCACTCTGAATGAATCTGCAGCTGCTTTTACCTTCTTTTCTTCGGACGGTGTATAGGCATGCAATGCATGCTGGATCTTGTTACCGAGCTGTGCCAGAACGGAGTCGGGAACATCACTTGGATTCTGGGTGATAAAGAAGATACCTACACCCTTGGAACGTATGAGCTTAACAACCTGTTCGATCTTATCCACAAGAGCCTTGGGGGCATCATTAAACAATAAATGAGCCTCGTCAAAGAAATAAACCATCTTAGGCTTATCCCGGTCTCCTACCTCCGGAAGCTGCTCAAAAAGCTCGGATAACATATAGAGCATGAAGGTTGCGTAAATCACAGGATTCTGTACGGTGCTTTCTGCTTCAAGGATATTGATCATTCCTCTTCCGTCGCTGTCCTGTCTGAAGAAATCATGAATATCGATAGCGGGCTCACCGAAGAATTTATCCGCTCCTGCTGTTTCCAGTGCTACGATGGATCTGAGAATGGCGTTAAGGGAAGCGGTGGTCATGTTGCCGTACTGTGAGCTGTATTTTTTGTTGTTCTGGGCTACATACTGAACCATGGAGCGAAGATCCTTGGTATCCAGCAAAAGAAGGTTTTCTTCATCTGCAATACGGAAAATGATTGTGAGGATATTGGTCTGAAGATCTGTGAGTCCAAGGATACGGGAAAGTAAAGTGGGCCCGAATTCACTTACGGTGGTTCTCAGGGGCAGACCTTTTTTGCCGCTTATATCCCAGAATTGTGTAGGGAAGTTCTGATAAGTAAAGCCTTCTTTATCAAGGCCGAAATACTGAATGCGTTCCTGCATGTTTGCGTTGTCAACTCCGGGCTTGATCATTCCGGAAAGATCGCCTTTTATGTCGGAAAGAAATACCGGAACGCCCATGTTGCTGAATGATTCGGCAAGTACCTTTAATGTTATCGTCTTGCCCGTGCCGGTGGCTCCGGCGATGAGTCCGTGTCTGTTGGCCATGCGCGGCAGTATACATACTTTTTCGTTGGTATCCATGTCAAGGCCGGCCCAAATGGTGTTGTTATATAGCATATGTTCCTCCCATACCTTATAATTCACAAAATTAACTGACTACTATTTTATCACGGAGGGGTGTGAAATGGTACAGAAAATGCAAGGGACGCGTGGCGGATTACGATGTTGAAATGGTGCAGAAAATGCAGGGGATGCTTGACGGCCCACGGCGTTGAAAGTACATCTCATAAATAAATCCGCCCAGCTCGGACGCTTACGCGTTCGTTCTGTGCGGATTTATTTATTCAATGTTCTTTCAAGCCGCAAGCCCAGCCACACATCCCCTGCATTTTCTTTACTTTTCTAACTGTGCCACACATCCCTTGCATTTTCTTTACTTTTCTAACTGTGCCACACATCCCTTGCATTTTCTTCCGTTTTCGCTACCGGAAGGTAAATGTGAAGTCCCTTTGATATTTATCGTAGCTGTCAGTTTAAATATGGGTTAGCAAAGTGGATTTTTTGCGTGTCATATGCCAAGCCCAACCCATTTGACGAATTAACACCTTATCGTACCCCAAGAAGTTCTTCCGCGTGCTTTACAAGCTCCGGGGTCGGAGTGGGGGTGTCGGCAAGGGTGTATTTCAGGCCGAGCTTTTCGTATTTGTAAAGCGCCAGGGTGTGGTAAGGGAGGATTTCGACTTTTTTTACGGTTTTCAGAGTGTCGATGAAGGCTTTGGTGGCAATGAGTTCTTCGTCGGAATCGGTGAGGCCCGGGACGAGGACGTGTCGTATCCATAGGTCGACTCCCTGCTCGCTAAGGTAGGTACAGCAGTCAAGGATGTTTTTGTTGGTATGACCGGTGAGCTTTTTGTGTTTTTCGTCATCGATTTCTTTGATGTCGAAAAGGACTGTGTCGGTGACTTTTATGAGGCGGTTGAATTTACTGAAGAAGGGTTCTTCTCTTGTAAAGGGCTGGGCGGAGGTGTCAAGGCAGGTGGATATGCCCATGGCTTTGGCTTTTTCGAACAGGTCAATGACAAAGTCTATCTGTACCAGCGGATCTCCGCCGCTTACTGTGATGCCGCCATCTTCTCCCCAGTATTCACGATAGCGAACAGCATTGTTAAGGATTTCGTCTGCTGTTCGCATATCAGCGCTTGTGAAATCCCAGGTATCGGGATTATGGCAATAGCGGCAACGCATATTGCAGCCTTTTAGGAATACTATATATCTTACTCCGGGACCATCTACAGATCCGAAGGTTTCAATGCTGTGGATCGCGCCTTTGATTGCTTCTGCCATGATTTTACCTCCAAATTGGATGTGCAAATCGAGTATAGTCCATAATCGATTCTGCGTAGACCTTCACATGTGGGTTTGTAAAATCACATGTGAAAGCTTTATTGTGAAAAAAACCGCCACTTCCTGAGAAAGCGGTGGTTTATTTTCAAGGTAATATGTGAATTAAAGTGCCTTGTGCTCTGTTCTTGAGATTACGTCAAGCTGCTGCTCTCTGGTAAGGTCAATGAACTTAACGGCATAACCTGATACGCGGATGGTAAAGTTAGCATATTCAGGCTTCTCGGGATGCTCCATAGCATCCTTCAGCTTCTCTACGCCGAAGACATTGACATTAACATGGTGAGCACCCTTTGCGAAATAGCCGTCCATGACTCTTACAAGTGTTGTGGCCTGCTCATTCTCGCTGTGCCCGAGTGCTGCAGGGTTGATGGTCTGGGTATTGGAAATACCATCAAGTGCGTACTCGTATGGCAGTTTTGCTACAGAGTTAAGGGATGCAAGAAGTCCTGAGTTCTCTGCACCGTAGCTTGGGTTTGCTCCCGGTGAAAGCGGAGCACCGGCAGGACGTCCGTCAGGCATGGCACCTGTTGCCTTTCCGTATACTACGTTTGAAGTGATGGTAAGTATAGAGGTTGTAGGTTCTGAATCTCTGTAGGTGTGGTGCTTCTTTATTTTTGTAAGGAAGGTCTTCAAAAGGTTAACTGCGATATCGTCTGCACGGTCGTCATCATTACCGTACTTAGGGAAGTCTCCTTCTACTTCGTAATCAACAACGAGACCATCCTCGTCACGTATTGTCTTAACACGTGCGTACTTGATAGCTGAGAGTGAATCAACTACATGTGAGAAGCCGGCGATACCTGTTGCGAAGGTACGGCGTACATCTGTATCGATGAGAGCCATTTCAGCAGCCTCATAGAAGTATTTGTCGTGCATGTACTGGATAAGGTTAAGAACGTTTACGTAAACTCCTGCAAGCCAGTCCATCATCTGATCATACTTGCGGCAAACCTCATCATAGTCAAGGTACTCTGAAGTGATAGGCTTGTACTCAGGTCCTACCTGCTCCTTTAACTTCTCATCCACACCGCCGTTGATGGCGTAAAGAAGGCACTTTGCAAGGTTTGCACGGGCTCCGAAGAACTGCATTTCCTTACCTGTCTGTGTAGCTGATACACAGCAGCAGATTGAGTAATCATCGCCCCATACAGGTCTCATAACATCATCGTTCTCATACTGGATGGAAGATGTTGTGACAGAGATCTTTGCGGCATACTTCTTGAAGTTCTCGGGAAGTCTCTTTGTGTAAAGTACTGTAAGGTTTGGTTCCGGTGCAGGTCCCATGTTTTCCAGAGTGTGAAGGAAGCGGAAATCGTTCTTTGTAACCATTGAACGGCCGTCCTGTCCCATACCGGCAACCTCAAGTGTAGCCCAGACAGGGTCACCGGAGAAAAGCTGATTGTATGAAGGAATTCTGGCGAACTTAACCATACGAAGCTTCATTACGAAGTGATCGATGAGCTCCTGAGCTTCCTGCTCTGTGAGAGTTCCTTCTGTAAGATCTCTGTTAATGTATATATCAAGGAAGGTTGACACACGGCCTACTGACATTGCGGCACCGTTCTGTGTCTTGATGGCAGCGAGGTAACCGAAGTAGAGCCACTGTACAGCTTCCCTTGCGTTCTTTGCGGGAAGGGAAATGTCATAACCGTAGGATGCAGCCATCTCCTTCATCTGACGGAGAGCTCTCATCTGATCTGCGATTTCTTCTCTCTGGCGGACAACATTGTCTGTCATGGTTCCGTCGCCGCAGTTATCAAAATCCTTCTTTTTCTCTTCGATGAGGAAGTCTATTCCGTAAAGAGCGATTCTTCTGTAGTCGCCGACGATACGTCCACGGCCGTATGTATCAGGAAGACCGGTGAGGATGTGAGCATGACGAACCTTTTTCATCTCAGGTGTATAAGCATCAAATACGCCCTGATTATGTGTCTTATGGTACTCTGTAAATATTTTATGAAGAAGAGGATCGGGAGTGTAACCATAAGTTGTACAAGCCTGCTCTGCCATTTTGATACCGCCATATGGCATAAATGCTCTCTTAAGAGGTTTGTCAGTCTGAAGACCTACTACCTTCTCTTTATCTTTTGAATCAGCGGTAATATAAGCAGCGTCATAAGCTGTGATACCGGAAACCACCTTTGTTTCCATATCGAGAACGCCGCCCTTGGCTCTTTCTTCCTTCTGTAATCCTTGAACCTCATTCCAGAGATCCTTTGTTGCCTCTGTAGGTCCCTGCAGGAAGCTTGCATCACCATCATATGGTGTATAGTTGTTCTGGATAAAAGAACGAACGTTTACATCGCTTGTCCAGTGTCCGGCATTAAAGCCTCTCCATTCCTCTCTCATGTCTTTTCCTCCAATATTATAATTGCTTTTTGATTATCAGACCCTTTTTTCCGTCGGCTGTGTTCTTCCCTCCGGACTCCTCCTCTATCTGATAGATCAATATTAACCCCTTGCTGAAACAAAAAACGTTGCTGCTGCAACAAAAAATGAATTTTGCATACAAGATACGTATTTGCTTCAAGCACCGAAAGTATATTATTTTGACAATAATTAGTCAATACAGTAAAAGTTCATATCAAGGATGTTTTCCTATAAAAACAATAGGATTTTTTCTTTCCGGATTTTTTTGTCTTTGCTTAAAAACAATCATTTTACCTTTCTTGAATAATGCCTAGTGATGTGCTAGGATTATTTTAGCTATAGGTATAAGCTATGCCTTTTGCAACTACGGAGGTTTTTGTATATGATGATTTCAACTAAGGGTCGTTATGCACTTTCGACTCTGATAGACATTGCCCAGAACTATGATGGAGTGACACCTGTAAGTATCAAGGAAATTTCAGAACGTCAGGGGATTTCCATAAAATATCTTGAACAGATCATTTCTCTTATGGTTAAGGGTGGTTTGTTAAAGTCCATACGCGGTGCGAAAGGGGGATATCTTTTTACCCGCCCGACAAATGAGATCAAAGTAGGTGAAATTCTTGATGCCGCAGAAGGTACTCTTGCACCGGTGGAATGTGTCAGCGGATCCTCTTCCTGCTCAAAGGCTGCCAATTGTCTCAAATTTCCTTTATATAAGAAGATAGACGAGGCGATTTATGAGGTTGTGAATAAATACACCCTTTATGATCTGGTTAATGATAAGATTTAAAACTCTGATGAACCATGGGGACGGGGTTAGTGGTTCATCAGTATTTTTGACATTAGATTGATTAATCTTATGGATTAAAAAAATTTTCACGTTTATTGAAACAAAATTCATTTTATTCTTGACTTTCATCTTTTAATTGAGTATTATTACACACGTCTCTAAGAAAGACTTCTGAGAGACAGTGAGATGCGTGCGTAGCTCAGCTGGATAGAGCGTCTGGCTACGGACCAGAAGGTCGTGGGTTCGAATCCTGTCGCACGCATAAAACCGAATCGCTTTGGCGGTTCGGTTTTTTTGTACTTCGTTATGCGGAAATCTACATTTATTCCAATGGATAAGGTTCTCGCCGACGACAACCTTACCCATTGGATAAAGGCACCTGATCAAAAGTGATCATGTGCCTTTTTTCGACGCTGTATTTCTTTTTTCAGATAGGAAAAGGTCTTCTCTTCTCCTTCTGTTTTGAGCATCCACAGAAGCTCACTGATTTCTTTTCTGGTTTCGTTTTCTAAAAGGAGGGAGTCCTTCGTAGGAAGAAAGTATTCCCATGGGTAACCGTCGTTATAGTCTTTTCCTTTGTAGACCTTTGCAGCCGCCACACGGTCACAGAACATTTCCGCCACGTATCTGTAGGGCATGCGGCAGCCTATCATGAACCCTTTTTTTTCTATGTCATAATCGCACCAGTATTCAAAATGGTGTTTGTTACGGCCCTTATGATGAAGCCAGGCTTCACAAACTCCGGTTTCAAGTCTTTCTGCAGTATTCGGACTTCTGTTGCCCTGATAATAAAAGATGCCCGTTTTAAATTCTGTCCAGGTGTATTTGGAAAGGTCATGAAGCAGTCCCTGTTTATAAAGCCCAACTCTGAAACAGTTTTTCATCACTTCCAGTTTGTGCTTGTTTATGGTTTTGAAGTGTTTTAACGCATTTCTGAAATAATTCATATGAACGCCCCATTCCGCTTTTTAATCCGGCGCACAGATAGTGATTAACAATATTTTACAGCAGGCGCCTATTGCGAATTCATAAGTTAAAACTCTTCAGTAAGCATATGATTGGCTTTTTTATGATCTCCAAGTTGTATGAAATAATCATATAGGAAGTCTCTTTGACGATTAGTTAACGGTCTGATATGGGTTGCAGAGATTTCCTGCTTTCCGGGGTCATGTATGAGGCAATACCCTTTATCACAAAGAAAGTCCCGCTCATTTGCGCAGTATCTTTCGCAGAATTCGTGATACCAGCCCTTTGTCCGGATTATTTCTTCGGCTCCGGTAGTGTGCTCGCCCCAATCGTATTGGGTAAAGGTGCCATCAGGTGAAACCCATCCGAGAACAGCTTTGGAATCATACATAACTTGACCTCCTTTGGCCGGATATAAGATATGTTGCAGAAGAGTTTTTAGATAATTACATCATATCAGATATATTGGAAAATTTGTGAAAAATATTAAGATGACACGTTTTTTGAAGGGGTGTGATTTCGCTTTAGACGCATATCACATATGTAAAAAAAGAAGCTTATGCTTATCTTCCGGATTTTACCGAGATAAACATAAACCTCTTTATAAACTATAATATAAGTACTACTTGGTAACCTCTGACCATGATCCCTTCACGCCGATGGCGCCAAATTTACAAGGATTAACTTTTGAATAAAAATGCTGTTTTCCACTGTCATCAATAACTGATACACAGAACTGATTCATGTCCTCAACTTCATATGTCTTTCCGTTAGTAAGTCCGTTAGCAAAGCTTGTGCCTCTATACAACAATCTTGTCATTACGCTATTCTCCCCTTATACACACATGTTATCTCTGTTATTTCCCCAAAAAACATCCACGATTATAGCATTAAAATTTAATTAATCAACCCAAAATTAATTATATAAAAATTCTAGATGAAATCGCATATTCTTATAAAATTTTTTAATTCAATTAGTTTAAATATAAAATACGAGACGGAATTCAAGCATAGAATTAAGGGCAGGGATTTTCCCTGCCCTTAATAGTTTTACTTATTTACAACCTCGCATAGTACAAAACAGGTATTGGGTATATCTGTAGGTGAAGCTGTAAAGTTTATCCACTGGTAGGAGGCTCCGTCAAAAAGCTTGGTCTTGATGTGTTCACCTTTTGCGGCTCTGGAAATAATGTTTATGCATTTTCTGTCCGTATTGGGAAACAGCTCATTATAGCCTTTTCCCACTAACTGTTCCTTCGTCTTTCCTGTCAGTTCGCAATAGGCTTTGTTAACAAACAGGTAGATGATATCGGTTGGTTCGGTACTTCCTTTGACGTATCTGGGAGTCGTCAGGAATACCGGGAGTGGTATATCACTGTAGGGATCAGGAACTATTTCCGTCTTTATTTTAGCGTTGGAGTCTCTTCCCTTCTGTCCGGTATGTAATTTTTGATTAGTCAGTTCGATTATATTTTCGAAATCAGCTTTTTCAGAGGATGAAGTTGTTCCGTAATGAGCAACAAGCCGACAGCTGCGGCCTTCTATTTCCTTGATCGCATTGATCTCGGTCACACAATCGGAAACATAATCCAAAACCTCATTGATAGACAGATTTTTCACACAAATTCCGAAGGTAGAGCCTTCATTCCTTGAAATAACTGTGGCTTTTCCGAAGGTGGATTTGATGGTGTCTGCGATTATTCGGAGTAATTTATGTGCTACTGCTTCTCCGTAATCATGTAATACTGTATTGTAGCCCTCCACATATAATGATGAATAACAGTATTCTTCTTCGTTTGTCTTATAGTTATTTTCAAACTCATTTATGGCAGCCTGCATACCCTGGGCATTCATTACACCGGTTATGGGATCCAGGTATCTGTCATCTCTCACTGCTCCATTGGCTATGATATCTTCGTCTGCATCTACAAAATATCCCACAAGCCCTGTGATCCTGTTGTCATGATATATAGGTATCTTGGTTGCGACTATGTTGTGGGCTCTGCCGTTGATAATGGTAATGGTTGATTTGTTATATACAGCATAGCCCTTTAAAAGGATTTCACGCTCGTCAGACTCAAAGGGAATATCGTCAAGATGCCAACCGATTTCTTCATCGGTTTTTCCTAAAATATCGTCCTTTGAGCTGAATCCGTAGTAATTATAAAAGGCTTTGCTTGCACCCATAAATCTTCTTTCCGTATCCTTCCAGAACAGCTTGAGATTTCCCTCGTCTATAAGAGAAGACCAGATGTCAGAGGTGAAATTATCCTTGTCGTCAAGCTTCAGATATCCGTAATCAAGAATCCGTCGGATATAATCCTTTTTCTCCAGGGGATCCAGCTGATTTATATAAGCTGGTTTAATGCAGAGAAGGAGCTTTTCGCACTGGGAATCGCTGATTTTTTCCACAAGTGCCTCTATCCAGGAATAGTTACCGTCAGCATCTTTTATTAAAAAGGTTTCAGAGAAGAAACCTCTGCCTGAATTATTGATTCTGCTTAACAGATAATCCTTATCGGAAAATTGATTCCATTTTTCGTGATCATCAGTGTAGACATTAAGCTTATAGAAAAGCGTTTTGATTGCATCTAAAGAGCTGTAACGGTCACCTGTTGACTCCCCGGGTATGCAGGAGACTAGTACATTGATACTGTTGTTTGTCATATCCAGCAGATAGATATTATCATATAAGGCTGCCAGATTTCTGAGATATTTGTCAGACCGGCTGGCCTCTTCGAGCTTTTCGTATATTTCGCTGCTGATGGCAGCAGACAAGATATGTCCTTCACGGGATGCGGCTACAGCCTCTAAGGTTAATAAGTAATACCGGCCGTTGGAAACAAAAGTTGCCGTATCCTTTTTTCCAAGCATGATTACCTTGTCGGCCAGATTCTGAAATATGTGATAGATAGTATCCTTCACTGTGCCGGAGCCTTTGTCAATGCTTCCCGAGGAGGTGAAGGAAATATCGGATACATGTTCAATATATGCTGTGTTTTTATATACAACGGAAAAATCCTGTCCATCATAAAAGTACAAGGCTAAAGGATGGGATGAAATCACATCGATCAGTCCCGCTTTTTGGTAAAGTGAATAAAGCTCTCTGGTTTCCGTGCGTAAATTATTATCTTCAAGATACTTTACAGCTTCGGAATATGGCAGAGGCTTACCGTAATAATAACCCTGTATACGTTCGCAGCCGATATCTCTCAGGAAATCGGCATGTTCTTTTGTCTCCACACCTTCTGCAAGGGTATGCATACCCAGCTTTTTTGCCATTTTAACTGCCATGGCAACTATATTTTTGGATTTTTCATTAAAATTCCTGAGAAAACCCATATCGATCTTGATCTCATCAAAATCAAAGTCCTTCAAAATGTTTAATGAAGAATAACCGCTTCCGAAATCATCCATATAAACTTCGAAACCGGCGGAATGGAATTTATTTATGGCTTCACGTATCTGCTCGCGGTTTGTCATAATTGCGGTTTCTGTTATTTCTATGCAGATAAGATTTCTTCCGATTCCGCGCTTATCACATTCGGAGGAAATGATCTCTACAGGGTCACAATAATCAAAATCAGATCTTGAGATATTAACAGAAACGGGTACAGTAGAAAGCCCCGCCTTCAATCTCTGCTGAAACATGGAAATAACTCTTCTGGCAATATACATATCAAGCTTATAGGAAAAACCATTATCCTCAAGAATGGGGATAAAATCTCCCGGAGACAGGAACCCTCGTACAGGGTCTGTCCATCTTGCCAATGCTTCAAAGCCACAGATGTTTTCTGTATAGGTTCTTATTACGGGTTGATAAAAGGGCTCGATCCATCCTTCTGATATTGCCTTGTCAATATTTGTCAAAATATAGTTCTTTTTGGAAATCGCAAGTTCAATATCATTATCATACCAGACATAGGTGGAGGTTACTGTCGAGGATAATGTATCGGCAGCGACTTTTGCATTATCGCAGGCGGCTTCCGCGCTTACCTCGTTTCCGTAAAGAGAAATGCCTATCCTTGCTTCCAGAGTTTTTCCGTCGTTAAGCTTCTTTAATTCGTTTATGACGAGATTGAGCTTCTCCTGAAGATCCTCTTTATCGGTGTATACATAAAAACGGTCTTCGCCAAAACGGGAGCAATGCCTCAGACCAAAACAATTTGTCAGAAGCTGGCTGAACATAATCAGCAGCTTGTCACCTTCCTCCATCCCATAATGTTTGTTGAAACGTTTCATGGCGATCAGGTTAAAAGCTATGATCACAGGCGTCATGTTCTTCTGCAGGCGCTCTGCGGCGTAATCATTGGCAAGCTTGAAAAAGCTTCGTCTCCTTGGAAGACCTGTAAGGGATTCGGTTGAATATTGATATTGAGAAACAAGCATCATAACAACAGGTATATCTCCCTCACTTGACGCTGCCAGATAAGCACAGTGACATACCACATAAAGCTGCCTGCCGCATTTTTTGTTCATTCTGAAATTCTTCTGTATGAAGAATTCGTTCGATGAAGATAAACGCATATGAAGATTGTTTCTTACCGTATCGTGATCTTCTGAATAAACTATTCCCCTAAAAGAGTTTCCTGTGGATTTCAGAAAATCATTTTCGTTCTCATAACCTAATAATTTGATAAAGGATTCATTTACATAAACCAGTTCTTCTTTATCCCAGTCTGCCTTGAATATCAAAATACAGCCCGACTGTTTGTTGAAATTATCAAGGATAAATTCACCTACGTTAGATATATTTGTTATCTCCTGGATTGGCTTCATATCGGCAATACCTCATTCAATAAACTTCCAATGCTGTTATCGACATCTTTTAGATCAAAGATAATTTTTTTTGGTAAAAGGATAGATTTTAATAGAAAATTATAAGAAAAAAAACAGGAAAGCCTGTAGACCTTCCTGTCAGTAACAAAGCGCAGAGGGTGGGGTTCGAACCCACGTGCCCTTGCGGACAAACGGTTTTCAAGACCGCCTCGTTATGACCACTTCGATACCTCTGCATATTAAACTGTGCCGCCTTTTGACGACTCGCATATAATATAATATTTTGATACACGAGTCAAGAGAAAAATCGCATTACCATACTTGCCGGTAGTGGAATTGTAAAAAAAGAGCGTTGGATCTGATCCAACGCTCTGAGCCCTTAATAGCGAGAGGGGGATTTGAACCCTCGACACCACGGGTATGAACCGTGTGCTCTAGCCAACTGAGCTATCTCGCCATATTTATAATTCTCGACCCAGGCCGCGCATAAAGCGCAGTCCAGACCGAAGACGTGGGGCCTACAGGGCTCGAACCTGTGACCCCCTGCTTGTAAGGCAGATGCTCTCCCAGCTGAGCTAAGACCCCATCTATCACCTTTTTGAAAGTTTTTTTCTTTCTTTCGGCGACTCGTATATATTACTAAATCAATCTTTTGTTGTCAACAAACTTTGATAAAAAAATCGAAATAACCTGTATAAATTATTATTAATACAAATTGCCGAACTTATAGCTAAAACACATTGAAGATATTTATTCAATGTGTTTTAGCTGTTTCTTTATATTAGGATATGTGTTTTAGCTGTTTCGTTATATAAGAACGAAAGGTTCGGTATATATCTGATATCGGGATATAAATATAACCGTCTCGAAACCGACAGGTTTAATTTAGTTAAAACCGTAGAACTTTCGTGCCAGCTTGTAGCATAGGATGGTAAGCTTGTTTCCTGCCTTACTGTTGAAGTTCATGCCCTGTCCCATGAAGGAGGCTCTCATACGAAGCCATATAGGGAAGTTATATTCCTTGATATAGTTCCAAAGCTCCTTCTTTTTAGCCATGTTCTCTTCCGTTCCGGATTTAATGGCAAGAACTGAAGAAACTGTTGTAATTATCTGAAGATAATTGAACATGTAGTTTCTTAACTTGCGGCTGGGCAATTTATTGATATCACAGCATTCCAGCATAATTCTGTTTACTTTCAGCTGTTGGTCTATACGGCTTATCATGATGGTCTCATTTACCGACTGATCATCTCTTCCGATGAAGTAGTGGTAAAGATTTGTGTTCATGTAGTAGATAGTCTTAACTGATGGCAGCGGCTGATATACAAAGATATTGTCTACGTAAAAAGTATGCTTGGGAAGAACCAGGTTACAGTCTCTAAGCATCTGAGTACGATAGATGACCGAATGCATAAGTATATACTGTCCGATATGGAAATGTTTAACTTCATTCCATGTAAAAATCCTGTCCTGAGGAAGGGCGGTGGTGTACTTCATCACCTTTTTATGAGTCTGTCCCACTTTATCATAGATGAAATTGCAGACAAACATGTCCACCGGAGTTCCGGCCATGACAAGCTCGCGAAGCTTTGTGAGGACCTTAGGAAGAGCCTCTTCATCAAGCCAGTCATCTGAATCAACAACCTTATAAAAAAGACCTGTTGCATTCTTAAGACCTGTATTAACAGCCTCGCCGTGACCGCCATTTTCCTGATGAACAGCCTTTACGATGCCGGGATACTTTTCTTCATATTCCTTTGCGATTTCAAAGGTATTGTCCTTCTGGGATCCATCATCCACAACGATGATCTCGACTTCATTTCCTCCCACAAGGATAGATTCGATACACTTTCCCATATAAGCTGCTGAGTTATAACATGGGATAGCAAAACTAACTAATTTCATGATATTTCCTTATTTCTGTAATATAAAAAAGCTACGTGGAAATTTTAACCCCACGTAGCTATATTTTCAAGTTAATATATGCTTACAAAAATGCTTGACCGGCTATAAAAGGATTTAATATACGAAGAACTAAAAATCCGGGATAAATCATCATGCAATAGAAGTCCCCGCAAGTCCTGCCACCGCTTTTTCTGCAAGTTCCATAGAGGTAATGATGGCACGGCGACCGTTTCCTGCCTCTACGAAGTCAATACCCGCTTCGACCTTCGGCTGCATGGACTTAAACTCGAAGTGTCCGTCCTTGATATACTGCTTTGCCTCATCTATGGACATCTTATCGAGAGCCTTTTCATCCGGCTGTCCAAAATTAAGGGATACATGGTCCACAGCTGTTGTGATGAGAAGAATGTCTGCGTCTATCTCCTTGGCAAGAAGTCCTGCCGTTCTGTCCTTCTCTATAACCGCTGCCGCGCCTTTAAGGTTGTTTCCCTGTCTGAGAACCGGGATTCCGCCTCCGCCGCAGGCGATGACCACCTGGTCTGCATCAAGAAGAGCCTTGATGGCATCGATCTCAACGATGGACTTGGGAACCGGCGCTGAAACTATACGCTGGAACTTTCCTTCGGATATCATGGTTACATGATTTCCGTTGTCTTCTTCTCTCTTGGCCTCCTCTCTGTTCATTATCTTTCCAACCTTTTTTATAGGGTTGTAAAAGCTTTCGTCATAGGGATCCACAAGCACCTGGGTGAGGATTGTAGAAGCTGTTTTATAGATTCCTCTCTTCACGAGCTCTGCCCTTACCGAGTTCTGAAGGTCATAACCGATCAAGCCCTGGCTCATGGCTGAGCATACGCTTAAAGGAGTATTTACATACTGATCCGGGTTCTCCTCTGTAAGGTTTTTCATGGCAGTATGGATCATACCTACCTGAGGAGCATTGGAGAAGACCAATGCCACCTGATATCCGTTTTCAACAAAATCCGCGATCATAACAGCTGTTTTTTCTGTTGCAGCCTTAAGCTCCGGAAGTGTAAAGCCCAGGTCCTTGTGACCGAGAGCGATAACCATACGCTTTTTACTCATATAATTGTCTCCTTTTCGAGATTCCTAAGAACGTGAATGTCAACAGTTGATGTCGGACCGCTTCGCGATGGCCGGTATTATATGCCGGATTCTCACTTAATCTGACACCGGTCACCGGGAGCGGGTCTCTAAGTTCATCCCGGGCGTCTGTGCAAGCATACTTTAGAGATGAACTTATGTAACTTATATCACATCAGTTCTCTTCATCCAATTTGGCTATATCAACAAGAGTAATTTCCGATGACTTGTTTTCAAGTGAAGTTGCAAGAGCCTTTGCGGTATCAATGGCGGTAAGAACATTAACACCGGTCTCAACTGCGTTTCTTCTGATGATGAAACCGTCCTTTCCTGCCTCTGCCCCTTCCTTAGGTATGTCTATGACTATATCAAGCTCATGTCCGAGAACCAGGTCGAGAATGTTTGGAGACTCCTGCTCCACCTTACGTACCTGGAAGCACTTTACTCCGCCTTCCGAAAGAGCCTTCTGGGTTCCGAGGGTTGCGAAGATACGGTATCCGAGAGCTTCAAAACGCTTTGCGATAGGAACGATTTCCGCCTTATCCTCATCCTTAACGGTGATGACCATGTTCTTATATTTCGGAAGCTGGATTCCCGCACCCTGGAAGGCCTTGTAAAGAGCCTCGTTGAAGGATTTTGCGATACCGAGACATTCGCCGGTGGACTTCATTTCAGGTCCGAGGCTGATGTCTGCGCCCTTTATCTTCTCGAAGGAGAATACAGGCATCTTTATAGCGTAGTATGCGGCTTCCTTCTGAAGACCCGGCTCGTAGCCAAGCTCTCTTATGGTGTGTCCACAGATGATCTTTGTGGCAAGAGGAACAATCGGAATTCCCGTAACCTTGCTGATGTAAGGTACCGTTCTTGAGGAACGCGGGTTAACCTCGATAATGTAAACCTCGTCACCGTTCGCTATAAACTGGACATTAACCATACCGATAACGTGCAGTGCCTTGGCAAGACGCTCCGTGTAATCGATGACTCTCTGCTTTGCGGTTGCAGTAAGGCTTCTCTGGGGATAAATGGAGATGGAGTCTCCGGAGTGAATACCGGTACGCTCTATATGCTCCATAATTCCAGGGATGAGAATGTCTTTGCCGTCACATATTGCATCAACTTCAAGTTCTGTTCCGCGGATGTACTTATCTACCAGGATCGGGTGCTCCTGGGCGATCTGGTTGATCTCTCCTATGTACTCGTCGATATCCTCATCACAGATGGCGATACGCATTCCCGCGCCACCAAGTACGTAGGATGGACGAACAAGCACGGGATAACCAAGCTCGTTTGCAGCTTCCTTTGCCTCTTCCGCAGTGAATACGGTCTTACCTGCGGCACGCTGGCATCCGGTCTCCTGAAGGATGGCATCGAATCTCTCACGGTCCTCTGCGGCATCCACGTCATCCTGCTGGGTTCCAAGGATAGGCACACCCATTTTCTCAAGGGCATCCGCAAGCTTGATAGCTGTCTGACCACCGAACTGGACCACTGCTCCGTCCGGCTTTTCTATATCAACCACATTCTTCACATCCTCCGGTGTCAGAGGCTCGAAGTAAAGCTTGTCTGCTATATCGAAGTCTGTTGAAACCGTCTCAGGGTTGTTATTTATAATTATAGTTTCATAGCCCTCTTTTTTAAACTGCCATGTACAGTGAACCGAGCAGAAATCGAACTCGATACCCTGTCCGATACGGATGGGACCCGATCCCAGAACCAGAACCTTTTTCTTCTTTTCGGGATCACGGAAGGCACCGGTGGATTCATTTTCAGAACCGAATACGCTGTAGTAGTAAGGAGTTTCCGCCTCAAACTCGGCAGCGCAGGTATCAACCATCTTGAAGGCAGCCTTTATATCCCACTTGTCACGCATCTCAGCTATCTCTGACTCCTCATAGCCTGTGAGACGGGCGATGACATTATCCGGGAACTCAATCCTCTTGGCTTCACGAAGTAAAGTCTCGTTCATGGACTCGCTCTTTAAGCGGTTCTCCATGTCAATGAGAATCTTGATCTTATCGATAAACCACTCATCAATCTTTGTGATGTTGTGGATCTCCTGGTAGCTGTAGCCTCGGCGCAGTGCCTCTGCGATAACCCAGATACGACGGTCATCCACTCTGTGCAGGAGCTTCTGAAGGTCGTGATCATCCAGGTCTGAGAAGTCGTAGGACATAAGTGAATCCACATGCTGTTCAAGGGAACGGATGGCCTTCATGAGACCGCCCTCGAAATTGTTGGCGATGGCCATAACTTCACCGGTAGCCTTCATCTGGGTTCCCAGTGTGTGCTCGGCGGTTATGAACTTATCGAAAGGAAGACGCGGCATCTTAACTACCACATAGTCAAGCATGGGCTCGAAGGATGCGTAGGTCTTTCCGGTTACGGCATTCTTTATCTCATCCAGAGTGTAGCCGAGAGCGATCTTTGCGGCCACCTTTGCGATGGGGTATCCGGTTGCCTTTGAAGCAAGGGCTGAGGAACGGGAAACTCTCGGGTTAACCTCGATAACGCAGTACTCCATGCTCTCCGGGTGAAGGGCATACTGAACATTACATCCGCCGGTGATTCCCAGCTCTGTGATAATGTTTAGAGCTGAGGTTCTCAGCATCTGGTATTCCTTGTCACCGAGAGTCTGTGAAGGAGCAACTACGATGGAGTCACCTGTATGTACGCCCACCGGGTCGATGTTCTCCATATTACAAACGGTGATAACATTACCCGCAGAATCACGGATAACCTCGTACTCAACTTCCTTCCAGCCGGCTATGCACTTTTCAACAAGCACCTCGTGCACTCTTGAAAGTCTGAGACCGTTCTCAAGAATCTCTGTGCACTGCTCCCGGTTCTCGGCGATTCCGCCGCCTGAGCCTCCAAGGGTATAAGCAGGACGGAGAACTACAGGGTAGCCGATCTCCTCTGCGACCCTGAGACCATCCTCAACCGAATGAACAACCTCTGAAGGTGCTACCGGCTCGTGGATCTTCTCCATAGTCTCCTTGAACATGAGACGGTCCTCAGCCTTTTTGATGGTAAGAGCTGTTGTACCGATAAGTCTTACATTGTGAGACTTAAGGAAGCCTGACTCATCGAGAGCCATGGCAAGGTTGAGGCCTGCCTGTCCGCCGAGGGTGGGAAGGATGGAATCCGGCTTCTCCTTCTCGATAAGTCTCTCCAGAACCTCTATAGTCAGCGGCTCAATGTATACATGATCCGCGATATCCTTGTCTGTCATGATGGTTGCAGGGTTTGAGTTGAGAAGAACGACCTCGATGCCTTCCTCCTTGAGAGAACGACAGGCCTGGGTTCCTGCATAGTCAAACTCTGCGGCCTGACCTATAACTATAGGTCCCGAACCGATCATCAATACTTTCTTAATGCTGTTGTCCTTCATTCTCTCATGCCTCCATCATCTTCATAAAACGCTCGAACAGATATGCACTGTCCTTAGGTCCCGGGCAGGCCTCCGGATGGTACTGTACCGTAACGATGTTCTTGCCTACATATTTAAGCCCTTCGTTGGTGCCGTCATTAACATTGACAAAGGCTTCCTCGCAAACCTTTGGATCCAGTGATTTGGGGTCAACTGCATATCCGTGATTCTGTGAGGTGATGTATACACGGCCGTTTGAAAGATCCTTTACCGGGTGATTTCCTCCGCGGTGACCGTACTTAAGCTTGAAGGTATCTGCGCCTGTGGCAAGAGCCATAAGCTGGTGTCCGAGACAGATTGCGAAGATCGGAACCTCCGAATCATAAAGCTTTTTGATTTCCTTTATGATGGAAACATTTTCCTTAGGGTCTCCGGGACCGTTGGAGATCATGATGCCGTCGGGATTCTGGCTAAGTATTGTCTCTGCTGTTGTGTCCGCAGGATATACAGTCACATCACAGCCCTGTCTCTGAAGAGAACGGATAATGTTTCTCTTGGCGCCAACATCGATGAATGCAACTCGCTTCGGCTCCTTATCACCTGTGTAGCGACTTCCGTCAGGATTCTGGGCCTGAGCCACATAAACTCCCTTTGTGGTGGTCTTCGCAACCACGCCTGTAACAGAGTAAGCTTTAATCTTCTCAAGAATGGAGGAAAGCTCCGAACCCTTGTAGCGCTTAGTGGTAACCATACCGTTCATGGTTCCTTTGTCACGAAGTATCTTTGTCAGGGCTCTGGTATCGATTCCGGCGATTCCCGGTATATCGTTTTTCTTTAAAAAGTTCTGGATTGTATTTTCAGATCTGAAATTGGAGGGTATGCGTGATAGCTCACGAACTATAAATGCGTCCAGCCATGGACGTTCCGACTCCATATCGTCATAACAGATACCATAATTACCGATCAAAGGATAAGTCATGACAGTTGCCTGTCCTGCATAAGAAGGGTCCGTTAAGACCTCAAGATAACCGGTCATGGAAGTGTTGAATACCACTTCGGAAATGACCTCCTTCACAGCGCCTATCGACGTACCTTTGAAAACTGTTCCATCTTCAAGAATCAGAAATGCGTCCATTGTTTCTCCTTTTGTTGTAAAAATCTGTCGCGAAACCTTATAAATGGAGATGCATATGAATGCATCTCCTATATATAATTTGGTCGCGAATATTTCAATTTCATTGATCAGATATGATTGAAATCATAAGCTGTATCTTATTAATCGGGGAAATCTCCGCTGAAGACCTCCACCGCAGGTCCTGTCATGAAGCATTGTCCTGTGGCGGATTCATATTTAATTTTTAAATCGCCACCTATAAGGTGAACCGTAACCTCTGTGTCAGGCTGAAGCTTCTTTGCCATGCATCCCGCCGCAACAGCTGCTGTTGCTCCGGTTCCGCAGGCTAATGTCTCGCCCGAGCCTCTCTCCCAAACTCTGAAATCAATTTCGGTTGGGGAAATGATCCTGATGAACTCTGAATTCACCTTCTCGGGGAATCTTTCATGAGTCTCGAAATCATGTCCATATAAAAGAAAATCCAAATCAGAGACCTTAGAAACATTAAGCTCAGGATTATCGGACAGGAAATAAATCGCATGAGGATTACCGACGTCTATGCCGATAAAACGTAAATGCATCCCATGAACAGTGATATCTTCAGGAAGCTCTGATGTGAGTTTCGCAATACCCATATCAACTGTTGCGTGGGTCATTTTACCGTTGTCTGTATAAAGCTTAATTTTCTTAAGTCCCGATTTGGTATCGATGACTGCTTCATCACGGTCACTTGGGATGATGCCGTGATCATATATGTATTTCGCTACGCAGCGTATGCCGTTGCCGCACATATTACCTTCGGATCCGTCCAGATTGAACATATGCATATACGCATCTGCCTTATCGGAGGGTTCGATGAGGATGAGTCCGTCGCCGCCCACACCAAAGTGCCTGTCGGCGATCTTCACCGCGAGGGATGAAGGATCCGTCACTTTCTCCGAAAAGCAATTTACATATACATAGTCGTTTCCGCAACCCTGCATTTTAGTAAATTTCATAGGCTTTCCTTTTCATATGAAACGGGGGCACAGGTCGAAGCTCATATAATGCTTCACAAACTTAACCGATAACCCCGTTTGTTCAAATTTTTAATATAATATCAAAAATTATTTTCCGGCACAATATAAATAATATATATAAAATGAATTTTTGCGTGAACAATGTAACAGTTCAGCCGACCCTGATCTTGGATGAATCAGGGTCGGCTGAACTGTTACTGAACAATAGGGAATGACAGCTTAGTTGAATAAATTGTGGTCAAAAAGTTCACCAAATGGATTGAAGGCTGGACGTGTCGTCAATGCTTCTGTTATTATCCTTCGTACAGACTTCAGCTTTGTTTCATCGTCTTTTATCGCATCTACAAACCTTAACAGATTTAGCTGACCTTCCATATCTATTCCCATAGTCTCATTGAATCTTTTTGCAATATTCTTTATAGAATCATAGGTCTCCTTCAGGCTGCTTCTGCCTGATATAACTGTATTGATATTTTTTATGAATTCTCTTTTAGTAGTTATTTCTGAAAGTTCGTATATTGCTTCCCGGTTATCGAAAACCTTGAAGGTGAATCCCATTTCATTTATAGCCCACCCATACTCTTCACTTAATAGCTTAAGAGTCTCGTTTTCGCCATAATAATACAATTCCTTTTCACCTACTATTGCCAGTAAACCTGTGTGGGCTTCTGTGAAATAGTTATTTATTAGAATCGGGTCATTAAACGGTAAGTGTACAGTACATAACCCATTTTCGATATGTTTTGATTTTATAGCCATATTATCAAATGTATTTAAAATTGACTCGTCATACATATATAGAGCTGCTGCCTTTGCAAGGTCTCTTATGGCTTTTTCAATAACCTCCGTACTTAAATTTCTTTTTTGCCCAACCTTCAGCATTGCTACAGCATGTCCGACAGCCTGGGCTTCTAAAAGCTCCTCTCTTGCATTTAAAGGATACATAATAAGTGCTCCAACCTGAGAAATAACACTATTTTCCTCATTCTGTACTAATTTCAAGGTAAAAGAAGGTGCAGCTCCTTCAATCCCTACACCGATGTTGATGGCATTTTTGTATAAAGCAATACATGAACCAATTGTATCATTGTTCCAATTAATTGGTTCACCATTATTTTCAGGTTTAATTTCATAAAAATGAACATTAGAGTATTTTGAATAAGCAGCTTTTAACATATCACAGGCAACATAATTGTAAAGACAGTTTTTTGCGATAAAAATATTAACCGTTTTGCCTGACTGGATATTACTCAGTAAATCAGTCCTAAGCTTTTTGTCACTGTTATTTGATAGTTCCTTTGCCAGCTCATCCATATCAATATCTATAGAAGGCCTCGCTTGAATATACGTATATAAATCAAGACCTGTTTGAGGTACAACAAACGCATTTACCCCTTTAGTCCTTGCCTTCTGCAGATCAGATGATAAAATCTCCATCATCTGAGAAATCTCTTTTTTATTTTCGGGAGAAATATATTCACAGAATAAAAAATCGGTGGATTCATCTTTTTCTTCTTTAATTGTGGAGACTGACATGATTATCGTATTGATAGATTCATTATCTTTTATTATTATGGTTGAGTGAGGATAAAATCTGCACAATAAACTATGATCTAATGAGTAGAGATCAACTGTAGTCCTTTCGGATGATATGGCACCGATGCTTTTGGAGGCATTTGTCTTATGATGTTCATTTACTTGATTATTTTTATTTTTCTTGTCAAAAATACTTAACATGGCATCTCTTTCGATTAAATAAAAAATGGACATAACTTAAATTGAATAAATTTTTTAAGTCCATATAGTAATAAAATAGACATGATTTTCAAAATATATTGATTTAATTCATTAAGAAAACATCCCCAATCCCTACTTGTTCAGTTGCTTAACCAAGAAGATCAAGGATTCCTCTTGTGGAATCATTTGCTACGCCAAGCATGGTTTCTGTGGCGCTCAAGAGCAGACTGTCCTTTTGGAACTTACCCATTGCATCAGCCATATCAGTATCTCTTATACGTGATTCGGAAGCTGTTACATTTTCGTCCATTACTTCGTTGTTACTTTTGGCATGCTCCAAACGGTTATATTTAGCACCTAAGGCTGCCCGATATGAGGAAATCTTATTGATGGCCTTATCTATCACGTCAACATTCGGACGGACATACTCCCTTATTTTTTCTCTTCCTGTAGGATGGGCAATGAAGCCATTATATGTCCTTGTGGTATAGCTGCCTGCAGGAATGGTATAGTCTACAATCTCTTGCGGCACATGGGTTGTGCCTACCTGCATTATTTTTCCTTCACCATTCTCATCATTCAATTCTTTATAAATTGGCTCATCATGTTCCGGTATTTCATAATGTACATGTCTCTCAGGTGTGGTGATGGTTTCTTCAGTATAGAAGCTATTATCCCTTCTTTCTCTGCGTTCTCTTTCTACATCTTCAATATTATATATGTCTTTTTCATAAGTTCTGTATTTTGATACATCAAAACCAGATATATCCAGATCGACCAGATCAATATAAGGCATATCTAAGGGAATGCGGTCTAATTTAGCATTGCTACATTGGATCCATATCGGACCAGGTTCCTCCCGATAGTAACCTTTTGAGTTGGTTTGTATACTGACAGAAGAAGCATTTATAGCATCTATGTCTCTGTAATCATATATACCAACTTTGTATACGTTTTGGGATGGATCACTTTGGTCGAGAACATCGTTATAATGATGTTCATTTTCAACCTGCTCTTTAAGGCCTTCATAAGTTCCGCTTTGAAGAGCTTTTGCCACATTAGCTGCTGCATCCTTGAGGCTCATTGAACTTGAACCATCAACAACAGAATATAGAAAATCAAATAAGGGCTTTCCGCTTTCATCCGGGATCATTATCTTGCTTATATCTATTGCATTTCCGGTTACAGAATGAGTGGGATTGCCCTCATTGTCTGTATACGTCATACCGTCAAGTACATAATCTCTTTTTCTTCCACTGTCTATTTCCGTTGCTTCTCCGTAAAATGTGAACCCATAATAGTGTTTGTCTGTGACCGAAGGATTTTCACAGGTTGCGCAGGATACACCCATGCTTGTACCCAGAAGACTATAAACATCTTTATACAGATCTACAGCTGTAAGACTTGGATCGGATCCGTCATATTTGTTGACAAGCCCGCCAAAATCTATACAGGCGCTAAGATTGTCGTTCAAACTCTCAGTCCATGGTCTTTTGTAAATGTATTTAATATATTCACTGTCTTTAGGACTTGTACCTTCCGGACCGTAATAATCGAAAAGGAATGTTTTGCCATCTGCTTCACATGGGGGATCAGATAATTTTATCAGAACCTGCTCATAGTTTTCCGGATCCTGCGCTCCTGTTATATTACCTGCTGCCATTGTGGTTGAGGTATCTGAATATTCAGTGTTTATCAGCCAGTCAGGTAATGTACTTTTGTAGGAATTCCAACTATCTTCCTTCTTCATTTTAAGAACACTTATGCCATTAAACTCAGTGCTGTCTGCTATTCGTACTATCTCGTTTTTCAACTCATTTATTTCGGCTTGTATTTCCTGGCGATTTGTCTCTGTATAGGTATCGTTCAAAGCCTGATCAGCCAATTTACCGATACGCTGCAGCATAGATGTTATTTCCTGCATTCCGCCTTCGGCAGTATTGATAAGTGACATTCCGTCATCTATATTATTATGTCCCTGGTCAAGACCCCTGATACGATCCCTCATGGATTCACTCACAGCAAGACCGGCTGCATCGTCTCCAGCCTTGTTGATCTTGAAGCCTGAAGAAAGCTTCTCCAAATCTTTTTGCATTTCTGTCTGATTCATCCCGAATCTTCTCAAAACATTAACAGAAGCTGAGTTATTTCTGACCTTCATTACAAACCTCCATTGAAAATCGATATACTCATAAATCTGATAAGAGGTTTCAACAGTATTGAAAATAAAACCAATTATCAATATCGATTTGATCAAATAACTTATGCGTACATACCTTACGTACACATAAGTTATATCGACATAATTATCAAAATATAATAGTTCAATAAAAATTAAAAACAGGGGGTTATATGATACGTTTAAGAATAAAAGAAATATTGGCAGAACAAAAACGTACAAAATACTGGCTGCAGAAACAGCTTGGCGAAACCAGCTACAAAAACCTCAGCAGACTGATGAATAATGAAGTTATATCCATTCGTCTTGAGACCATAGACCGTCTGACTAATGCTTTGCAATGCTCACCAGGTGACCTTTTTGAAAAAATTGAAGAAAACGGAAAATGACATCC
>JAGAXP010000176.1 GCA_017940955.1 Oribacterium sp. | reverse complement strand
TAAATGGTTTGCGCTTACAGCCACTATAAGCATGGATAAGTTAGGCATGGCATCATCTGAGGAAGTCGATGTCATAAATGTTAAAATTGATGATTTGATGCTGAGGGATATACTTTTGCAGCAACCGGGATTTTTTCCTGGTTATCATATGAATAAGACCAGTTGGATCACAATTTTGATTGATGGCACAGTTAGTCTGGATGAAATCTGCAATATGATAGATGCAAGCTTTTTAGATACAGCATCAAAGAAGAAAAAGGATAAGTTCCGACAGCCTAAGGAATGGATAGTGCCTGCAAATCCAAAGTATTATGACATTGAACATGCATTTGATGAAACTGATGAAATTGATTGGAAGCAGGGAGCCGGAATTATAAAGGGTGATACGGTATTTATGTATGTAGGTGCACCTCTATCTGCAATTCTTTATAAGTGTAAGGTGACAGCGGTAGATATTCCTTATGATTATGAGAATAAGAATCTTAAGATTACGGCGCTTATGAAGATAAAGCTCCAAAAGAGATACAAGCCTGATAAGTTTACCTTTGACAGTCTGAAATCTGAGTATGGGATTTATGCAGTGAGAGGTCCTAGGGGGATTCCTAACAGTCTGAGTGCAGCACTGAAATAAAAGAGTGATAATGAAAATACTGGATGGATTTGATAGTTAAGCATTTTAACGAGCTCAGTACCACAGAGCTTTATGAGATATTAAAGACAAGATTTGAAATATTTGTCACAGAGCAGGAATGCATTTATCAGGATCTGGATGATAAGGATCAGGATGCGATACACGTATTTTGCTGGAATGATACCGGGAGAGTTGCAGGGTGCCTTCGGGTATTTTGGAAAGACCATGATGAAGCTACGGAAGTAGCGCAGATTGGAAGAGTTGTTACATTGGAGCATGGTAAAGGCATCGGAGGACAGATTCTTCATGAAGGTGTAAGGATTGCTACAGAGGAGCTAAAGGCTAAGAAGATATATCTCGAAGCCCAGGAATATGCCATTGGCTACTATGCAAAAGAAGGCTTTGAAGTGGTCTCAGAGCCGTTTATGGAAGATGGGATTCCTCATGTGAAGATGGAAAAGAAGTTAAGAAATCTTTAGGAGAGAGCCTATGACTATATGTTATTTCACGGCAACAGGTAATTGTCTATATGTAGCTCGCAGAATTGGAGGAAAGCTTTTTTCTATTCCAAAGCTGATGCGTGAGGATAAGATCGTGATAGAAGATGATTCTGTGGGCATTGTTGCGCCTGTATATGCTGTTGAGATGCCTATGATGGTAAAGGCATTTCTTGAAAGAACTGAGATCAGGACAGATTATTTCTTTTTTATCTATACATACGGATCAGGTTTTGCAGAAGCATACACACATGTAGAAGTTACTGCACAGAAGAAAGGCCTTGAGCTTAGCTATATAAATTCTATCAAGATGGTAGATAACTATATACCTTTTTTTGATATGAAGGAGCAGATCGATACGCTACCCCAAAAGGATGTTGAAGTACAGTTATCTAAAGTTATAGATGATATCAATAACCGGAGGATTCAGAAGGTATATCCAACAGAAGAGAATTTGAGGGAGATGGAGAAGTGGACAATAAATCACGCAGCCGGAATCCTGAAGAAGGATACAGCTCTTTCTTATACTGTGAATGAAAATTGCATCCATTGTGGCATATGTGCCAAAGTATGCCCTGCTAACAACATAGCAGTAACTGAAAATGGAGTAAAATTCTCTGATCACTGTGAGGTGTGTTATGCCTGTCTTCATAACTGCCCTAAAAGTGCAATCCATATGGAGATGGAAGCTGACACTATGCATTTTAGAAATGAACATGTGACTATAAATGATATCATAAAGGCGAATGAGTAAGTTTTACAAGGAAGGAGATTCTTATGGGCAAAAAGATCGTAGTTGTAAATGCCGGACCTCGTATTGGGTGGAATACAGAGACCCTGATTTCAGAGGCGGCCAAAGGAGCTGAGTCTAAAGGAGCTGAGACTCAGAGATTTGACCTTTTTAAGTTGGAGAAGTATACGGGCTGTATTTCCTGTTTTGGCTGCAAGAAGGAAAAGTTCAAGGGACATTGTATATGCCGTGACGGGCTGACACCCGTTCTTGATGCTATCCGTGAGTCAGATGGACTTATCATAGGTTCACCGAATTATCTGTCTGAGATGACAGCTTCTTTCAGAGCACTGTATGAGAGACTGATCTTCCAGAACCTCACCTATAACATGGAAACACCTTGTTGTAATGAGCACTCTGTACCGGTTCTGCTTATCATGACAAGCAATGCTCCGGACACAGGATATCAGGGTCTTATCGGCAATTATCAGCAGACTCTGAGCCGCTTTGTGGGTCCGACAGAAGTGCTTGTAAGTGGAGATACTTTGCAGCTTAGGGACTATAGTAAAACTGACTGGCAGTGGACAATGTTTAATCCTGAAGCAAAGCAGCAGAGGCATGACACAGTATTTCCTGAAGAATGTAAAAAAGCTTTTGCTATGGGAGCTGATTTAATAAAATAGAATATATAAAGCACAGAAAGGAGCAGGTCACTATGGAAATTAAAGCAGTAAAGTTCAGAAAAGGCGGCTTTTATTCACAACCGTTTGTATTTGGTGGTGAAGAAGGTACAGATAAGTTTGATAAGAACGTCCGTTATAGAGGCAGTCTGCAAAATTATCTTATAGACACCGGAGACGAAGTGATACTTGTAGATACGGGACTTCCGGCTGGAACACCTGAGGAAGTACCTACACCGGATAGCATGGTTTACACAGGAAAAGATATAAGCAGCTATATGGATGCTTTTAAGGCTCTTGGATATAAGCCTGAGCAGGTCACAAAGATTCTTCTTACCCATAAACACGGCGATCATTCCGGTGAGATCAGCTCTTTTCCAAATGCGAAAGTATATGTAAATGAAGAAGAATTGTCAGCAGCTGAATTACAGGGAAAAGATAATCTTGTATCTGTGAAGTTTACTGACGGAGCATATTACAATTTCCCTGAAAGCCAGAAAATCTCAGAGGGGATATACTTCATCAAAGCCAAAGGACACACTAACGGCAACAGCCTGGTTGTAGTAGAGAATGAAGGACTGTTTTATATGATGCAGGGCGATATCACATATGTTGACGAAGCTCTCTATGAAAACAAGCTTTCAACAGTGTTTGATGATCTTGCAGCTGCAAGAGAGACCCTTGACAGAGTCAGGGAGTTTGTAAGAAATCATCCTACAGTATATCTTTCAACTCATTCACCTCAGGGCTATGAAAACCTTGAAGCAAAGCGTGTGATGGATCTTGATAATCCGGTTGAAACAATATTTGAAGAGTTTGACTTTAACTCCGGAGAGGCTACAGGAAAGTATATCTGCTCAGTATGCGGATATGTCTACGATCCTGCTGAGTATGACGGCGTAGCATTTGAAGATCAGCCTGATGACTTTAAATGTCCAAGATGCAAACAGGGAAAGGATAAGTTTAATCCGGCATAAGAAATATATTTAAGAAACAGGGACTGCACTATTGCAATCCCTGTTTTTCAATGACCATATCTGATAACGCATATGGCACTATCTCATCTGGATTTGATTCTGGGTTTATCCAGGCATCAATCCTTTCTTTTGGTAGCATAAGAGGCATTCTGTCATGGATTTTAGAGAGCTCTGCTGTTGGCTCTTTAGTGAGGACTACAAAGACAGGATAACCATCTTCGATACGGTAAAGACCACAGAGCCAGGTCACTGTGCAGCCTTTGGGCTGGATCGCAAATTTGTCACCGGTCTTTACTTTGCCGTCTGCACTTTTGAAGTGTTCCCATTCAAAGTAATAGGATGCAGGGATAATGCATCTGTGTGATTTCCAGGCATCCTTGAAGGTGGGCTTTTCCATAGCAGATTCAACTCTTGCGTTAAAGAGGCTCCGTTTACCGTCTCTGGCAAGAAAGCCCCATTGCATTGGGAACACGCTCTTTATTCCTTTTGCATTGGGAGCAATCACAGGGACTATGTCTGTGGGACGTACTTCACCATCTGTAATCAGTGGTCTTGCGTGGGTATCTATGAATTTACTTGTAAGAGGAGACCTTTTAGCAATCTCAAATATATCTTTTAGTTCCGGGAGATCTTTCTCCAGTGCATATCTGGTACACATATCTTTTTAGCTCCTATGGGTATTCTTCTATATCTTCATAGCCATTATCGGCAAAGAAATCTTCATTTCGCTGTTCGGATTTTACAAGTTCATCACTGAATCCTTTGAGCGCATCAAAGGGACTGAATATCTTGGCACGTCTTCCGAGATCCATCGCTGGATGCTTTATTGAAAAGCTGTCAGTCTTATCGTGCTTTGGTTTACCCTTTAAAAATACATCCCTGTACCTGAAAGAGGCAGGTATATCTAATACAGAACTTTCACTATTCATCTGATTCCTCCGTTTTTTAATAGACCGGAGGCTGTGCTTTATGTTCTGTGTCCTCCGATCTGTTTATTTCTCTCTATAGACGTTGCACCCTCAAGAAGATTTGCCTTAAGAGGGTCAAGTCCTCTTGCCACACACTATACAGATGCATAGAAGCTTTTCATATCAATAGCGATATATCAGTGTAAACAAAGGAGTGTACAAAAATATGGACTTAATCTGCAGCAAGTCTTCCAAATATTTTAAAGGTGCTGTATTCATCGACTTCGATGGGCTTATATTTTGCATTCAGTGATACAAGAAATGTACCGGTCTCTTTTTTTACAAATTTTTTGAAGTAGGTAAGACCGTCCAGATAGAATAAGCCTAGATCCCCTGAATCGAGGCATTCTGTCTGTTCGATCCATACAAGCTGTTCATTCTTGAACTTAGGCTCCATACTGTCACCGTCAAGATGTACGCCGAAGGAAGCTTTTCTTGGAACAGGATCAAAAATCTCTATTTCATCAAAGTTCTCATCATCAAGGAAATTGCCGGTTCCTGCTGATGCAGATGTGAGAGCTATCTTCATCATGCGACCCTCCATGTGGATAATCTTTGATGATCTCTTATCGAATTTTCCTGAAGCTTCCAGAAGATCAATATAATCGTAGACCTTGATGATCCCGTCATCATTCAGGTTCCTGAAAGGGTCATGTGGATTCTCTCCGATAAATTCTGTATAGATATCATTGATCTCAAGTATCTGGCACAGTGCAAGGAACTGCTGTGCAGTTGGCATGTTTATACCTTTTTCCCAGGCACTTATGGCAGCATTACCTACATGGATGTCGAATCGTCCAAGCTCTTTTGCCACGTCGATCTGAGATAAGCCTTTACTTTTTCTGTTCTGTGCAATGACCTGTCCGATGTTCATAGTGTTGCCCTTTCTGTCTTTAGTTCAGACTAAATTAGTCTGTGGTTGATTTATATATGCAATATATCACGATTTTAAATTGCAATCAATGAATGATTGAAAATTGTGATGCATAGTCCCGTTAAAATTTACATGCGGTTGATTTATAGTTGACCATGTCGGGAGGACATAAAGATTGACAGAACCGATATTATTAAGTAACATCAGGACAGTTGATTTTGAAAGACGCCCATTGCTACCGAGTAGTGGGATAAACGTCATTCCTTTACCGTCAGGTCCTAGCAGGTAGGGGAATGGCGTATTTTATTATATGGAGGTTTTCTAATGAAATGGATCTATCTGTTTATTGCAGGAGCTCTTGAAATAACATGGGCGGTAACAATGAAAATGTCTAACGGATTTTCCGTGCTTATCCCATCAATTATTACCGGTGTGGGATATATAGCCAGTGCTGTGTTTTTGTCGATCGCACTTAGGCAGCTTCCTTTGGGAACAGCTTATGCTATGTGGACAGGCATGGGAATCGTGGGTACTACGCTGCTTGGGATTTTTCTTTTTAATGAGAAATTGTCAGTTCCACAGGTTATATGTATTATTTTAATTGTAGTTGGAATTGCAGGATTAAAATTATTAGCAAAGGATTAAGGTGAACTATGTTTAGAAAGATGAGAAGATTTAAGCAGCAGATTACAGATGAACAGTGCATTGAGGTGCTGAAAAACGCAAAGCGCGGTGTACTATCCCTTATTGGCGAGGATGGTTATCCGTATGGTTTGCCCATTAACCAGTGGTACTGTGAAGAGGATGGGAAGATATATTTTCATGGAGCTAAGGAAGGACATAAGATTGATGCAATTAAAGCCTGCGACAAAGTAAGCTTCTGTACATGGGATGAAGGCTATCGGAAAGAAGGCGATTGGGCTTTAAACATTAACAGCGTAATTGTATTTGGCAAAATCAAGTTTGTAGAGGATGAGGATACAGCAATAAAGATATGTACCAATCTCACAAAAAAGTTCACGGATGATGAAGAGTATTTACAAAAGGAATTGAAAAATGCTCTGCCGAGAGTACAGTGCCTTGAACTCATTCCTGAGCATATGACAGGGAAGCTGATTAATGAATCATAAATAATAGAGCGGAGTAATCATCAATGCTGTGTAAGAGATGAAGCAGTCAGAATAAAACACAAATTACAACAGGATACTGTGGGAAGGAATATTCGATAATGAAACCCGGCTTATATGAACAGATTATCAATAAAGAAATGAACCATGAGTTGGAGCAGATTCCGGCTGATTGTAAATACCAGGAGAAAGTAGACTCGGCAGAAGCATCCAGAGTATTGTCAACTTATGTTGCAGAATTACTGCAGCGTAAGATGGATACAATTTATGAATCATCAGGGGATAATGCATTAGACAAACAGATTGAATATATAAACAAAGTCATAAGCGTTATTGATGATGAATCAAAGGATCAAGACCTGGTCGAACTGTCAGGCGAACAGCTTTTGTCCATTATGAGCAAAAAGGATGAGCGTTTGTTGCTTGGAAAAAAGGCCAAGGATATAGAACGTCCTGAGACATCCATGGCTTATAGCAGTTTATTTACCGGTGCTGTCAGAGAAACATATTAAGAAACATTGTAAATATGTAGCCTCTATAGAAGGTCATAGCTTTATTATGTTGTGATCTTCTTGATAATTACTTGAAAGTCTTTGTTATCTGCTCCAAAAACTTTTCAGCAATAGGAGTAAAGGTCTGATACTTATTCCAAATGAGATATAGCTCTGATTTCAGTTCCGGTGAAAGAGGCTTAAATACCATGTCAGTTCCTTCGGTATTTATCAGATTTTTAAATGTAAGAAGTATTCCAAGGTTTTCCCTTGCAAATACAGAGCCGTTATAGGAAAGTCTAAAAGAGCCTTCAAGTTTAAGCTCATTAAATCTGTCTTTGGCCCATGCTTTGATTTCATTGTTCCAACTCTGTTCTGAGACAAACAGAGGCTGCCCTATCAGGTCAGAGACATGGATGGAATTTTTCTTTGCAAGGAGATGGGATGAAGATATGATTGCTCCCCACACATCAGCTTCCGGGAATTTCACATATTCGTATTTGTTGCTATCAGGAGTTTCACATAGTACAGCAAAGTCTAAAATGCCCTTATCAAGCTTTTCAGTAACCTGCTCAGTATCTCCGCTGGTTATATGATAGGTGAAATTAGGGTATTTTTCTTTTAATTTATAAATCTCTCTGGCAAGGTATCTGATCTGATAGCTCTCAGCCAGTCCAAAATAAATATCCCCACCTGTTATATCATCCAGAGAGTTAAATTCCTGTTCGATCTTATCTGACATGGCCACAAGATCCTGGGCACGGTCACGAAGAAGCATTCCCTCATCAGTAAGTGAAATACTGAAGCTGTGCCTGACAAATAACTTTTTTCCAAGTTCTTCTTCTAATGCTTTTAATGTCTTTGAAAGAGTAGGCTGCGATACATGAAGCTGCTCAGCAGCTTTTGACATATTTTCCTCCCTTGCGACTGCAAGGAAGTATCTGAGATTTTTTATCTCCATGAAATCCAAATCCTCCATAAAGCTGACCATTTATGTGTTATTCCAAAAATGAATATCATGATATTTATTTTATTCATTAGCGAAAACCAGGTCAAGGTTTTAATATGAAAACCGGAAGAAGAAATAAGATGGATACAGTAAAGATTCTTGAAAACCTTTCAGATATGGGCTGTGACGATAAACAAATTGGCTGTGAGTCTTTTGTTAATCAGCCAATTCTTAAGTACTCTAAATTGGTGATGGAGCTGTAATTATAGGAGAAGTCTCTAAGTAATTTGAAACATTGACATTAGTGATTAAATATGTTTAAATCATGGCGATGTTTCATCGGCTGTCCGGCTTAAAACCTGCACAAAAGGACAGGAGCCTTTTGCAGTAGTGGTTACGTGTTCGGATTCAAGAGTAATACCGGAAACTATCTTTTCAACAGGAATAGGTGAGGTTTTCGTCATAAGAGTTGCGGGCAATGTCATCGACGACCATCAGCTTGGAAGTATAGAGTATGTGGCAAGTCATCTGGGTACAAGACTTATCATGGTTTTGGGACATACAAATACTTTTACTTGGATATCTTGAGAAAGTGATTAAAAACAGATAATAAAAGCCCTGCCTCGACATCAAGAGCCAGGGCTTTTATTTCATTCATTACTGCTCTTTGCAGAAATTTTTGTCCGGTATTATCTCAATGAAATGATGAAACAATCCCATTTTTACACTAAAAACAAAAAACATTAAGGAGGCATACATGAAAAATACAAAAAATGCAATATGGACATTCAACAAGGATATAGATTTTGAGGAGTGCGGTAAGGGAGTCAGGAGAAAGATCCTGAGTTATACCGATGAGATGATGGTTGTTGAAAATCATTTCGAAAAGGGCGGTATCGGAGCCATGCATTCTCATCCACATACCCAGATCACCTATATAGTCAGCGGAAAATTCGAATTCACCATAGGTACCGAGAAAAAAATAGTAGGTGCCGGAGATACCCTTTTAAAAAAGAATGGAATTGAGCATGGCTGTGTGTGCCTTGAAGAGGGTATACTGATTGACTGCTTTAATCCCATGAGGGACGAATTTGTATAAAATCATGCCTGAAGGGTTCACCATGATTTATGGTAAATATATACATTTCAGGGGATTTGCATTAGAATCCCGTCTTTGACAGCTTTTTGAATAAAAAAAGATGCGGAAAAAGGAGTCGGAGAAACTGCAAGGAAATACGGAAGTAAAGCACTACTGGTTTTCGGAAAGAACAGTGTAAGGAAAAGCGGACTTCTGGACAGGGTTGAAAAATCCCTGACGGAAGCGGTTGAAAAGATATATAGGGCTGCAATGTGAGAATATCAACAAATTTTTTTAGAAAGAAAGGCTGGCAGAGATCGCTTATGAACGAAGATACTATTAGGAAAAAACAATTTTTATTATGCTGCGGGGCATTTATCGCAAACGGAATGCTGGCACTTTCCACAGGATCGCTGCTCCCGTTTCTGAGGGAGGCCAATGGTCTTGACTATGCGTTTTGCGGACTCATAGTAAGCCTTCATTCGGTGGGAAATCTGATATCCGGATTCTTTGCCGGGACACTTGCCATGATGATCGGAAGGAAAAAAAGTATACTGCTGTTTGAGACTTTTTTTCCGATCTCCGTTATACTGATGCTTTCCGGAAGCAGACCTCTTTTGGCTTTTGCTTTTCTGGCTACGGGGCTTGCAAGAGGGGCATGCAGTAATTATTGCAATGTGAAGATCAACTCCATAGCACCCGGAATAGCCTGGGTTTTAAACTGTCTGCATGCCTGTTTTGCGGTTGGAGCCTTCGTATTCCCGCTTGTTCTGATGCTTTTCACCAAAGCAAACAATGAGTACTGGGTTTATGCCTGCTGGTTCCTTACGGCAGTGGGAGTGATATCCTGGTTTTTATATTTTATAATCCCTGAGGATGAGGATAAAAAATCAGATAAAGACGAGACGGATGCAAAAAAAAGGGTGAGAGAGACCCTTGGCTTTTTCCAGGAGCCAATGTTTTACATGTGCACCGCAACCTTGTTTTTCTATTTATGTGCAGAAACGGGAGTCATCGGATGGATGATAACCTACTTCAAGGATACAGGGCTTCTGGATCCAAATCTTTCTCAGGTAACCGCAAGCATACTTTGGATAATGATCCTGGCCGGAAGGCTTACAGTGGCATGGCTTTCAACAAAGTACAGGAAGGAAAACCTTCTTCCTGCAATGGGTATAGGCATAGTTGTTTTCTTTATGGTTCTTATCATTTCAAAAACAACCGTACCGATCATTATAGGAATCATGGGCTTCGGATTTTCCATGGCTGGCATATATGCCACAACAGTTTCATTTGCCGGTGAGATCATTAAAAAGTACAATCTGGCCTGGAGCTTCACACTTACGATTGCAAGTCTTGGATCCATCATAATGCCGGCGATCATAGGATTGATCGCAGATAATTACGGAATATCATTGGGAATAAGCAGTATAGCGGTAGCACTGTTTATAGATATGGTATGTATAATGAAGCTTGTAAGCCATGTAAAAAATAAGGTCCCGGTTTGATATATAGTTTCTTTTTTCAGCTTCCTGTATAATACAAAACAGATGAAACCGGTAGTTCAGAATCAGAGGTGAAACAGCCTCTGATTTTTTTGTACATCCGCCGTGGATGGTTATCACCGGCGGAAATTGTCCCACGATGGTTAAGTAGGACATTTTTTTATCAACGCCTACGTTTTTTCGTTTGTTGATTTTAACAAGTGTAAGTGTTTTCATAAATTAAAAAATATAGCAAGATTACTAAGATAACGCTTTACATTTTCGAAAATCATCATTATAATCAAGATATATATTTTTCAAAAAACGGATATGAACGTTTAAACCAATAAGGTTCAACGGAGATTGTCCTACAAATCCGGGAGGTAGAAATGAAGAAAAAAATCTTATCAACACTTTTATGTGCAACTTTGCTTGCTTCCATGACAGCTTGCGGTTCAAAGCCCGCTGCTGATACGGGAAGCACTACAGCAGCTCCTGCTGCAAACACACAGTCTGCAGAGTCTAAGGCTGAGACTGAGACAACAGCAGCTCCTGCTGCAGAGGCTCCAGCTGATGCCATCGTTCTTACTTATGCAGAGGTTAACCCTCTCGATACTATCGTTGGCATGACAGGACAGAAGTTCAAGGAAGAAGTAGAGAGCCGTTCAAACGGAAGCATCATCATCGATATTCAGGCAAGCGGTGTACTTGGTTCTGAGAATGAAGTACTTGATGGTATGCTTGGCGGAACCGGCACAGTTGATATTTCCAGAATTTCAGCATTTGCACTTACAAGCTACGGCGGAGAAAAGTCAAAGCTTCTTTCTCTTCCTTATACATTTGTGAGCAGAGACCACTTCTGGAAGTTCGCAGAGTCAGATCTTGCAAGAGAGTTCCTTGATGAGCCTTCACAGAACGGAACAAATCTTATTGGTCTTTTCTATGGAGAAGAGGGCTTCCGTCATTTCTTCACAAAGGATCCTGTTGCAACAATCGATGACTTCAAGGGTAAGAAGATCCGTGTATCAAACGATCCTGTAATGGTTGGTCTTGTTTCTAGTCTTGGCGCTAACGCTACAGAGGTTTCCTTCACAGAGCTTTATTCAGCACTTCAGACAGGTGTATGTGACGGAGCTGAGCAGCCTACCGCAAACTATAAGTCCAATGCTTTTGAAGAGGTTGCTCCTAACCTCATCCTTGACGGACATACACTTGGAGCTATTCAGGTAGTTATCGCTCAGGAAGCATGGGATAAGCTTACACCAGACCAGCAGAACATCCTCATGGAGGCAGGAAAGGCTGCCGGCGAGTATAATAAGTCAATTTCCGAGCAGAAAGAGAATGAGGTTCTTGAGGAGCTTAAGGCCAGCGGAGTAAATGTTGTGGAAGTTGAAGATAAGACTCCATGGCAGGAAGCAACAAAACAGGTTATCGCTGATAACACAAAGGGACAGGAAGAGCTCTATCAGCAGATCCTTGATCTTGCTAAGTAATTATAAATATTATAGGGGCGCAGTATCACAGCTGTGCCTCTTTTTTAAAGGTATTAAGGAGGTATGGAATGGAAAACTTTTTCAGAACTGTAGATAAAGCCAGACCGGTCTACGATGCTGTATATAAGTTTACTCTTTTTTTGTGTAAGATCCTGCTTATAGGAGACATATTACTTGTTAGTTTTGCGGTGCTGGCGCGATATCTTGAATTTATACCTCATCAGGCATGGGTTGAAGAGGTTGTGCTCACACTTATGTCCTATATGGCAGTTCTGTCGGCATCCCTTGCCATCAGAAAAAAGGCTCATATAAGAATGACAGCATTTGACAGATATCTGCCTGAAGGGCTGGTTATATTCCTGGATATCGTTGCTGACGTTTTTGTGCTTATTTTAGCAGTGATAATGATTGTTGTAGGCTGGCAGTATGCAACCACGGTTGGAAGTAAGGGAACCTTCATAAGCATCACATGGCTTTCCAGAGCATGGTACTATTACCCGATTCCCGTTGCGGGAGTTGCAATGCTGATTTTTGAAGTTGAGTCCATCTATGAGCATGTCAGAGGATTGTTCATCAAGGATGAGAAGAAGGAGGTACAGTAATGGTTATTAACAGCACCGCTATCGCGGTTCTTCTCGGAACCTTTGCGTTAATGATCTTTCTACGTTTCCATGTGGCATACGCAGTGGCATTGTCTTCCATAGCATGCCTTATGTATCAGGGACTTCCGCTTTCCACCATATCACAGCAGATGGTTAAAGGCATAAGGTCTTTTTCTCTTATGGCTGTACCGTTCTTCATCACCATGGGTGTTCTCATGGGAACAGGCGGTATTTCAGAAAAGCTGATAGATCTGGCTGATGCCTGTGTTGGTTGGATGACCGGTGGTATGGCGATGGTTAATATAGTTGCCTCTTACTTCTTCGGAGGAATTTCCGGATCCGCATCGGCAGATACAGCATCTCTCGGAAGTATACTTATCCCAATGATGGTTGATCAGGGTTATGATGATGATTTTTCAACCGCTGTAACCATCACATCCTCCTGCGAAGGACTCCTGGTTCCTCCCAGCCATAACATGGTCATCTATGCCATGAGTGCCGGCGGAATATCCGTAGGAAGCCTTTTCCTTGCAGGATATGTTCCGGGCGCACTGCTTGCGATTTCCCTCATGATAGGTTCATATATCATTTCAAAGAAAAGAAACTATCCAAAGGGAGCAAAGTTTTCTCTTCAGAATCTCGGAAAACAGCTGGTTAAATCCTTCTGGGCACTAGCTGCAGTTATCATCGTAGTAGTAGGTGTTGTAGGAGGATGGTTCACAGCAACCGAGTCTGCAGCCATAGCTGTTATTTACAGTCTGATAGTCAGTGTATATATCTACAAGGGTCTGACTTGGAAGGGCGTTTGGGAGTCACTTGAGAAGTGTGTAGATACATTGGCGATAGTGCTTATACTTATCTCTACCTCCAGCGTATTCGGATACTGCCTCACAACACTTCATGTGCCTGAGCTTGCAGCCAATGCTGTTGTGGGAGTTACCGATAACCCTGTACTTATCGCTCTTTTACTTAATCTGATACTTCTTATACTTGGATGTATCATGGATATGGCACCTATCATCCTGATAGCTACGCCGATCCTTCTTCCTATTGCAAAGAGCATAGGTATCGACCCGGTACAGTTCGGAATCATGATGGTACTTAACTGCGGTATCGGACTTCTCACACCACCTGTAGGTGCAGTGCTTTTCATTGGTTCTGCAGTTGGTAAAGTAAAGATGGAGAGAGTTGTAAAGGCAACACTTCCTTTCTACCTCTGCATGATCATAGCCCTTTTACTCATTACCTTTATTCCTGCAATTTCTCTTGGCGTTCCAAGAATGTTCGGATATGCAGGATAATGTAAGATAAAATGACAGAAGTGGCATAAATAAATATATTGAGATGAACGGGAATGTTGGGGATAATAGATATATTCCATACGTTCCCGTTTTGTTATTGCCACGATTCAGGCTGTTGGAGACGGGAACGATATCTGATCTGATCAACCTATCGAAGGATGATGCCACATATCAGTTATTTGCAAAATCTTACAGGATCTTTTTTGATTTAAAGTGGAGGTTTTTTTGAAATATCAGTTTAAAATGGATATAAGCGCTTCGGAATTGTTTCAGATAACCATGTCCAGAACCTACCGATCTCTGGCAGGAACTGTAAATATTATCTTTACCGTGGCTATGCTGATCCTTGCATTTAGATTTCTGGGTACTGCCAATATGTTTTATAGAGTTCTGATCATATTTGGATGTTTGCTGTTCCCTGTTTTTCATCCTCTTGCGATATATGGTCAGAGCATCAAACAGAAGGAAAATATGCCCTCGGATGTGGTTCTCGGTTTTGATGACATAGGCATGCATGTTGATCAGGGAAACAAACATGAAGATATCCCATGGAAAAGGATTCCTAAGGTCATAAAACAGAAAAACATGGTGATAGTCATGTCGGATAAGCTGCATGGGTATATGCTGACTGACCGGGTCCTGGGTGATAAAAAAGAAGAGTTTTACAATTATGTATTAAATAGAATAAGCCGGGACTGATGAGCATCAATGTGCTGTTGTCACTATTTGTGCTGCCTGTAGATTTAAGCCGGATGGAGATGATCATATCTGCATATTCATGTCAGATATAAGCGGCGAAAAACATGCACCTTAAGAGTAGGAGATTTATATGATTGACAGGGTAAAAGCAGAAAAGGCCTTTATGGAGTATGCGGATAATTATGACACCTCCGATGTCATGATAAAAAGCAAGATCGATCATACCTTTAGAGTGTCGGAAAATGCTGACCGCATCGCGCGAAGTCTCAAAATGAACGATGAAGACATTGATCTTGCATATATGAGCGGGCTGCTTCATGACTTTGGACGATTTGAACAGGTAAAACGATACGGCACTTTTATTGATTCTCATTCTGTGGATCATGCAGAGCTTGGAGCGGATATATTATTTAATGACGGAAAGATCAAGCTGTTTTCCGAAGCAGGATTAAAAGATGAAGCTTATGAGTTGATGGAGACTGCCATAAGACAGCACAATAAGCTGAAGCTTCAAGATGGACTCGATGACAGGACGGAAACATTTTGCAATATCCTGAGAGATTCGGATAAGCTTGATATTTTCCGTGTTATCTTTGAGATGCCTTTCGAACAAAGGGTAGGAAAGAGCCGTGATTTATTCGAGGATAAGGAAGAGGCTTCAGAGGAATGCATGGAATATGTGAGACTTCACAGATGTATCCCCAGAAATCTGATCCATTCCATTTTTGAAGTCAGCCTTTCCCATCTGTGCTTTGCCTTCGAACTGGTTTTTGAGGAATCCAGGACTATAGCTGTAGAACAGGGATATCTGAAACAGCTCTTTTCAGAAACAGACGAAAACGGCAGGCCACTATGGAAGGATAAAGAGATAAACCAGTTGAGAATCGTCAGAAACGAAGTGGAAAAATGCTGGGGAAAGGTTCTTTGAATATGAAGCTTTATGCCAGGTGACCGATCAGGTCCTGATCTGTATGTGAGAAATAAACGGTAAAAGACATGAATTTATAAAGTCGGAGAGTCTGCATCTCTGTGTCAGCTACTAAGGTATAAAACATCATTAATAGGGAGGTGTCATATGATATTAGCATTATACGGAGCCGGTGCCCGCGGTCGTGAAGTAAAATTTATTGCGGATCTGGACGGGAGCTTCAGTGAAGTGATCTTTGTGGATGATTTTCGAACAGAAGACCTGATGGGATGTAAGGTATACAGTTTCCATGATTTCAAAAAGAAGTTTACCCCTGATGATGTCAGGTTTATGATCACCATGGGGGAACCGCGTTTTCATAAAGAAGGCTACGAGAAATTCAAACAGGCAGGATATACGGGAGCTATCCTGAGACATCCTTCAGCCGACATCAGCCCGGATGCGGAAATCGGTGAAGCTTCTGTGATCTTTCAGAATGTCTGTGTAGGTTCTCTTGTGAAGATCGGTGTTAATTTCAGCGCGGCCCCCAACTGCACCATAGGTCACGATTCTATCATAGGCAACAGCACAAGAATCGGTGCCAATTCTTTTGTTGGAGGACATGTGGTGATCGGTGATGATGTCTTCATCGGAAGCGGTACGATGTTAAAGGACAGAATACATATAGGTAATGACAGTGTTGTTTCTATGGGAGCTATAGTATTTAATGATGTTCCCGAAAAGGTTACGGTTATGGGAAATCCCGCCAGAGTTGTAAGTGAAGACAGAAGCAGCCTCCTATACAAAACAAGCGTAAAATTGGAAAAGGAATCACAGCTCCAGAGAGATGTGGCAGAAAAATACTGGGATGTTTTTTCAAAATGCTTTTCGGATATCGATTTCAATCCTGTCAGCTTCCGCTTCAATGATGACGGATGGGATTCACTGATGCAGATGAACCTGATCACACAGCTTGAGGAAGCATTCGGAGTATCCTTAAAGGGAAGGGATGTCATGAGAGTCAACTCCTATGAAACGGGATTGCAGCTTATCAGGAAAAAGCTCAATGAGAAGGAAGGATGAAGTTATGCAGAGACTATGGAACTTCGAAAAATTTGGAACTAAGCCGGCAATCATAGATGATAAAGGCGATAGTTTAAGCTATAGAGAGCTGGGAGAATTCTGTAAAGATATAGCTTCACTGAGCCTGAACCGGTCACTTTTTATGATGTTTTGCGAGAATACCATAGGAGCTTTAAGCTGTTATTATTCCTTCCTGAATAACGGATTTCCGTTAATGCTTCTTTCTTCAGGACTTTCCTCTGAGGCAAAGGATAACCTGATGAAGATATATCATCCGGGATTTATGATCCTTCCGGAAAAGCAGCGTAATGAGTATCCCTTTATGAAAGAGGTATGGAGGGTAAAGGATTATGTTGTTCTAAAAACAAATTACGACAAGCTTTATCCTGTTTATTCTGATCTTGCGCTACTTCTTAGCACTTCAGGCTCCACAGGTTCTGTTAAGTTCGTCCGTCAGACCTTTGAAAACACGATCTTCAATGCCAAAACGCTTTCGGAGATGCTTGGAATGACTTCGGATGAACGTACCGTTACATCCCTTCCGATGTACTATACCTATGGACTTTCTTTTATAAATACAACATTCTTAATAGGTGCAACCATGATGGTAACAAAAAGAAGCTTCATGGAAGAAGACTTCTGGGATTTTGTGGAAGATCAAAAGGTTACCGCATTTAATGGTGTTGCCAACGCTTATGACATGCTTATGAGAATAGGGATCTTTGAAGAAGAGTTTCCGAACCTTAAGCTCATGACCCAGGCCGGAAATAAGCTTTCCAATGAGATTCAGAAATATTTAGGCGATTATGCAGATAAATACGGTAAGAAATTTGTGGTAATATACGGTCTTTGCGAAACTACGTGCCATATCGCATATCTTCCATCTGAGAATTGTCTTGAAAAACCAGGTTCAGTCGGGATACCTATTCCGGGAGGAAAAATATACCTCGCAGACGATGAAGGTAACGAGATCAATGAACCGGACCGGGATGGACAGGTCATCTATGAGGGCCCCAATGTCACAATGGGATATGCATTATCAGGAGAGGACCTTTGCAAGGATGATGAATGGCATGGAAAAGTACAAACCGGAGACATGGCTCGAAGAGATTCTGACGGATACTACCATATAACCGGAAGGATAAAACGGTACATAAAGATAGCCGGAAACCGGATAAGCCTTGATGAAATCGATGAAAATATCATGAAAGCACTTCACATCTTCAGCGTAAGCTCCGGGACCGATGATGACCTCGTTGTATTTGTTAACGGAGAGGATGAAAAAACGGCAGTTTCACAGTTTGTAAAGAAAGCATTGCCGGTAGCCAGAACCTGCTTAAGGGTTAAACAGATTGACGAGTTTCCCAGAAATGAAGCAGGGAAGATAATGTACGGGGAGCTGAAGAAGCTGTTATAGCCCTCTTAGCTCAGCCAATGGGATAAATCTTTTTACGAACTCAAGAAATCTTACCATGTCATCATTTGATGGCGCGGTAAGATTTTTATTTGGCACAGTATCCCTTTCGGTAAACTGCTGGAGGTAGTAGCGGGAAGCTCCTTTGATCATCTCATAGATAATCAGACACATTATGAAGGCTATGTTCGGAAATATATTCGGAAGGAATACAGGATGGTTGTTGAATATTATATCCGATTTATTATAAAATAAAGATAGATTTTTCAAAGAAGGGTGCTATGAAAACAGTTATCATAAATCAAGGCACAGGAGGTCGGAATGGTGAAAGGAAATGTACTTGTCATAGGTAATTCCGGAGTAGGTAAATCCACCTTGATCAATGCTGTATTGGGGGAGGATGCCGAAAAGAAAGCTGTCACCGGAAAAGGCATCAGGGGTACAACCCTTGATCTAGAGATATATGAAAATGAAGGAATATCCTTCCGACTTATAGATACCATAGGTTTTGAGCCTGGATTTTTCAAAGAACTGAAAGCAATCAATGCAGTTAAAAAATGGTCAAAAGAATCTACCAAGGCCGGAAAAGAAGATTCCCGCATTAATGTTATATGGTTTTGCGTTGACGGAACTTCTTCAAAACTGTTTCCGGAAGCTATAGATTCAATGATGAATGCCACAAGCCTGTGGAAAAATGTTCCCATAGTAGTTGTTATAACCAAATCCTATTCTGAGCCTGAACGCGAAGATAACAAGCAGATGATAAGGGATGCTTTTGCGGCAAGAAAAAAGTATGTCGACAGACTGAATGACATCATCCCTGTTGTTGCGGAGCCCTATACCCTGAGAGAGGGCATCTATGCTCCTCCCGAAGGCATCACGGAGCTTATAGAGCTTACAAACAGACTTCTGCCTGAAGGTTTCAAAGCTGCCGAACAGGATGTCAAAAACTATAACCTGCTTCGTAAACGTGCACTTTCCCAGACTGTTGTCAGCGTTGCAACATTAGCAGGAATCACTGTTGGCGGTGTGACTCTTCCCTTTGCCGATGCCATGATCCTTACACCAACTGAAACGCTGGAGATAGAATCCATTGCCAAAATATGGGACATCAAAAAAAATGATCAATCAAAGGCTCTTTTGGACACAATAGTTGATGTGGGCACAGTGGGTGCAGCCGGAAAGCTGCTTGCCGGAAGTCTGAAATCCATTCCTGTGATAAATGTCGGGGCGGCGGTTGTTAATGCTTTTATAGCCGGCAGCATTGTTTTTGCCCTGGGAGAAGGTGCTTCATATATATTTGAACAGATATATATGGGTAAGAAATCTTTATCTGATGTAGAGTGGGTTAAAAATATTCTGGAAGAGAAGATGACTAAATCCATCCTGGAGGACATCACAAAGGCATTAAAGAATCTTCCGGAAAATGCTGATAAAAAACAGATTCTGGATCTGATCTTGAAAGTGTTTGCAAAAAGAAAATAGGAGGACAACATTATGAGTATGTTTTGTGAAAACTGCGGTGCGAAGCTGGCAGACGATGCCAAATTCTGCGAGGAATGCGGAGCAAAAATACTTCCTGCATCACAGGTTCCTCCCCCATCAGGACAGGAACAGGGGACATATTTTAACCAAAATCAACAGTCCGGAAATATTGGCTCTTTTTATAATCAAGGCGGTGTTCAGAATTATAATCACCAACAGCCAGGATCATTCAACAATTATGGCCCTTACAGTGGTCAGAACCAGGGTTACATGAATTCCGAACAGCAACCGGGCCAATATAATAACCAAAACGGTTCACAGTACCAAGGTTACATGAATTCCGAACAGCAACCGGGTCAATATAATAACCAAAACGGTTCACAGTACCAGGGTTATATGAATCCTGAACAGCAACCGGGTCAATATACCGGTCAGAACGTTGGTCAGAACCGGGGTTATGCGCCTGCCCCCGGAAATCCAAAAAAATCCGGCCTTCCAAAGGTGGCAATAATAGGTGGTGTGGCATTAATAGTTGTTGCAGCAGTAGGCGCCTTCCTTATATTTGGGAAACTCAAAGGCGGAAAAGATGAGGATGAGAATGTCACAATCGAAACATCCATGAGCCCGGACCAGACGATCTATCCAACAACACAAATCCTAGAAAGTGAGTCTTACGAAACACAGACTACCACCGGAACAGATATAAAGTCCGCAAGAGAACAGGCAGAGGAACTGGATGCCTCTAAAGGGAATGATTACTTCGATAATACGACAGAGTCTGACGATGGCTATCAATATTCGAAAAACCAAGATAACAGCTCTTCGGATACCATCAGTACCGATATGATCGGACAAAAGGCAAAAGACATTGCCGACAACCTGGAAAATAATTCAGGCAGCAGTAATAGCAGCAGTAATGAGGAGGAGTTTCTTCCATCCACTTTTGCGAAAAAAGGTAAAAGAGATATACTCCAGGACGGTACAGTCATGTACATGAATTCCGTCGGTGACTATATGGCAAATGTCTGGGTACAAGACAGTGACAATGGTAAATATTATTACACAGGACCTGATGGCTGCATGATCAAGGACAACTACAGTGCTGACGGTTATTGGTGTGGTTCAGATGGCCAATGGGATACGAGCGTTAAACAGCGCAATGAAGATCCCGAGCCTAATACCGGTACTTATGAAGGCTTTGTTGCTACCTGGAAGGTGGAGATAACAAAAGACAATAAATACGGAACTGCCACACATACTTATACAGAATTCGGAGGCACACCACAGGTATATGATCTGACACCTGTTGGACACGGAGTATATATCGCTGAAAATGAATACGGTACAATTGCTTATATGTCAGTAACGAATAACGGCAGGACTCTTATAGTTTCCGAGGCAGGTATCACAGAAGAATGTACCTTGAAGTAATATCCATTAGTCGGCTTCTGCTGTCAGATATATGACAAAAAGCACTTATTGAAGAGGAGTTTACTATGAATAAAATCAAGAATATCTTTAATCCGGGGAAAGTTGCCTTAATGGCTTTGATCCTTACAGTTTCATTTTTTATATCCGGTATAGCTTATGCACAATCCGGAACAACTACAAAATATGAAAAGGGACCGAGCTCACGCAAAAAGACTTTCGGAAACGCTACACTGAATGATTTTACCTGGTATTTCAATAATGATTTCCCAATCGATGGTAATGTCCTTACTGAGCTTCAGGATCTTGGAGGAAATTGGAAAGGTATCATAAACGTAGTAACGCCTAAAGATGGTAGTGCCCAATGCAGGATGTTGGTAGGTGATGTTGAAGTCCAATATATGGGTTATAAAGTCACTGTCCTGGTCACTCCACGGGAGCGCTATGAATTCATGCTGAACAATCCCGGTGGAATGACAACTCTTGAAACAAAACAGGGCATCGATCCAATGGTTATGAATGGTGACTGGAATAGCGAATACACCTGTATAGATGCCGAAACTGAAGGAGGCCTCGGTGTTGTAATCTATGACTTTGTTGAAGCAGGCGGTGTCCAGTACGCAATGGGCAAAGTATATAATGGAGAAACCGAAATTGGTGAGATTGCCATGTTCCGATAAATAAGAGGCCAACGACAACCACCGCTGTACGGTTATCTCCGGCGGAGAAAGTTCTCGTCAGCAGAGACGGTTCTCTTTGGCAAGAACGATTCCCGGTAGATACCCAGCGGATCAGACAGAAAGGACTATAAATGGACAACAATCAGAATTTCGAACCTAACGTCAAAAGAAAATCCCAGCTACCCATAGCCCTGATTCTAGGCCTCGGCATGATTGTTTTTGTAGCAGTGGTTTTTGCGGTGGTTTTTCATTCAATGTTTGATGACAGCGATATGAAGCCATTTGGCGGTGCAAAAGTCAAAGAGCAGAAGATATGGGAAACCGACGGACTGATCGTGTCTGCCACAGAGCTTGGATATATGGACGGTGACAGGAAGGAACAGCCTGCACTGTTTCTGAAGATAAATAACGGTACATCACAGGATCTTGTACTTCGGTGCGATGCACTTTCGGTAAACAATACTGCCATGCATACAGCATTGGCAGCAGAAGCAGTTACAGGAAGTGTGGTTGATACAGCCCTGCCTCTGGATCGCAGAAGCCTTTACGATCTTCAGATAAGAACTGTGGGGGAGATAGTGGCAAAGCTCTCGGCCTGTGAAAAAGGTTCCGGTAATGTCCTCTATTCTTCAGGTCCTCTAACCATCAAAACCAGTAAGGCGAAAAAGGCAGATGAACCGAAGTATCCCTACTCGGTAAACACTTTTTATGAAAAGGACGGTATCAAGCTGGCAACCACAAGCCTTTTCCCGGCTTACACCGATGCCAGCAGTGCAGTGGGATTTTATGTAAAAAACAGCTCAGACCGTGATATCCTGATCAGCCAGAAGGAAGCTGCAGTAAACGGTACACCTTATCAAAGAGCCGGAAGCTTTGTATTTCCTGCAGGAACAGAGGGAACCTTCTATCTCGAACTGGACTGGGCAGAGCTGGAGGCTGTACTTCCCATGAATGAACTGACCGGTTCCGTCGAAATATGCTATGCTGAGGATGGTGGAAAAATCACTGAAGCGAATTTCAGCTTCATACCGTAAAAAATCCGAAAACAACTAAAAGCCCATACTATCCGCCGGGTCATCCACCGGGGAAGGGGCTGACAATGACATAAAGGGAGGAAATATATGGACAGAACAGGAGGAGGCGGAAGCCGGCAAAGAAATACGACAAGCGGATCAAGCCGTGTGTCTACCAGAGGCAGCGGTCTGGGTCTCGGAGGACCGGTTGGTAATTCCGGAGGTTACAGCGGACGGCCGGGACTTGGTGACAGAGGAGGAAACAGCGGCTGTGGCTGCGGTGGATGCGGCTGCGTGCCGGTGATGATCTTTGCAGTCATTATCGTCGTTGCCATGATATATAATGGCGGATCCCAGCTTATTTCCACAGTCCTTCATACAGCAGCAAACAAGGTGGAAGACGGAAGCGTAAAGGATGGTATCGATACAGGTATAGATGCCATACAGCAGGCAGTGCAGGGTATAGGTAACGGTTCCGGAGAAAACAACAACGGGAAAGCAGGACTTATCTCCGGCAGCAGTCCGGTAGAAGCACTGCAGTCTGCTAAAAATCTGCTTACAAAGTCTTATCAGAACGGAAGTCTGCTTCCTCTTTCCGGAGGCAACGGTTTTCTTCCGAGTCTCGCTGCCGGGACAGCTCTGTCTCAGGCCGCAGGAGGCATTACCAATGGCAGCAGCAATGCAAGCTACTCTGATCCTGAAGGAAAAGCCATTGATGAATCGCACCTTGTCTGGTCCCGTAACAAAAAAGGTCAGCAGGTGCTTATCCTGACAGATGAAGAATGGGATGCGGTAGAGTATGTGAAGCTCAATGTGTTCGTGGATACCGGAAGCGCATTCATCGACCTCGGCCTCGACAACCTGTATGATTTTGACGATGACCTTAACCTTATAGGCGAATATGACGATACCTGGCTGTCTCTTGACAAGCATGTTGTGGCCTACTATCAATTGGACGGCTGGCATGAAGGCAGCAAATACCAGTCCCGCGGATATATCCCCGCCTTTGTTAATGGTAAGCACGCAAACATCGTTCTGCAGTTCGACAACACTAACCCGGACGGAAAGATCCTTGGAGTAAAACCTCTTCCTGACAGCCCCGGCGGAGACCTTTCCACAGAAGAAATGTGCAGCGGACTGGAGCCTCTGAATGAAGGGGATCTGATCGAGCCCATCTGTGACATTTATTCCTATGAAGGTGACTTTATAGACAACTATTTCCTGGGTGATGGCTTTGAAGTTGGAGCCAAACCTCTGATCGCCAACATTGCCCTAGAAGACGGAACTGTCACCAGCGCAGCATATCGCCTGACAGATTATGAAGGTCATCACTACTGGACTCCGCTCATTGAATAAACGAAAAGATCATTTTATCAACAATAACGGGTATCTTTTTCGATACCTGTTATTTTTTTGAGTGCTAATGCCGACATAAAACTCAAAGTATGTATGTGAAATCTTCAAAAGATTTTTTATAAAGAGAGACTGGTTGACCTTATATCAAGGTTTAAGTTTAGGAATTAGGTTTCTGTCAAGATCCGTGTTTGAGCCTATATAGTTTCAAACACGGATTTTGATAAGTTAATGGAGGCGGTTTTTATGTTTCTGAATATGAAAAGAGCAAAAATCCTGGCCTTAGGGATGGCAATATGTTTTTTACTTATACATATTTTGATGTTTAATGTATTTTTACAATGCAACGTCGTCCCTATGGCAAGATTCAATATATTCAGCATAGCTTTTTATTTGTCAATGCTTTTCATTGCACATAAAGGCTGGCTTCCATTTTATACCTTCGCAGTGTATACGGAGGTTGCGGTACATATGACCCTGGCTGTGATTCTCACCGGATGGGGGAGCGGATTCCAGGTTACACTTATCGGCATGAATGTTTTGGCATTTTACGTAGAATACACCGGTCGTTCACTGAAGCTGAAATGTGTACCCGTGCTTCCCATGAGCATAGCCGGGATGCTTTTGTATCTTGGATCCCGCCTGTACATTAAGTATCATCCTGCGCCCTATGACCTTCCGGCAGAAGCTGAATTACGGCTGTCACTGATGTGGGGAATAATAGTTTTTGTCATAAGTATTTTTATTTTACAGCTGATGGTGATCATAGCTCTTTCTTCCCAGTCAATGCTTGAATATCAGCTATCCCATGACCAGCTCACAGGATTACCTAACAGATATTACCTTTCCCAAAAATTTGAAGCACTTAAAAAAAACAATAAGCCCTACTGGATAGCCATCGCTGATATAGATGATTTCAAAAAGATAAACGATACCTATGGGCATGAATGCGGTGACTACATCCTGAAAACAGTTGGAGAAATTTTATCTTCCAAAAGAGTGCAATGCTGTCGCTGGGGTGGTGAGGAATTTATATTTGTAGAAGAGCAGTCAGATACCATTCCGGACCGTTTTGCATTTCTGAATGATTTACGGCAGGTCATAGAGGATCATCCTTTTGTCTATGAAGGAACGGAGCTTAAAGTCACAATGACCTTCGGTCTCGCACATTCTTCAGGAAGAGAGCAGAACATAGATGAAGTTATAAGAAATGCCGATGAAAAGCTGTATATTTCATAAGGCTGCCGGCTATGAATTGAATCGTGATGAAGTGGAGAAGGTCTTTGTACTGAAGGACAGATCTATTTCAAGAAATATCATCAAGCTTGCGGCAGATACAGACAGCGTATATTTTGAGATCAGTAAGAGTGTGATCGATTATGCCAAGAAAACCCATCATATGGAACTGATGGATCACATTTATCTCTCACTGACAGATCACATCGCATATGCTGTCAGACGCTGTAAAGACGGAATTCTGTTTGAGAATTTTTATTCACAGGATATGAAGTATTTCAATCCCAATGAATATGACGTCGGAAGGTGCGCTCTTATGATAGTCGAGCACGCAACCGGAGTAATCCTGCCGGAGGATGAAGCCGGAAACATTGCCTACCATTTCATCAATGCTCAGGTCAATCATCCCTATAATGAGAAAAACCGGAGGATTACCAGGATCACCGAGGGTGTTTTAGATATTGTAAAGTACTATTATCACATGGTTTATAACGAGGAGGACATAAGTTATTCCCGTTATCTTACTCATGTCCGTCTGTTTGTTCAGAGGTTAATGTCTGACAACCAGCTTCCCGAAAATGTTTCAAGCCTTCTGTATGAAAACATCGCCGCGGCCTGCGAGTCGGAATTCGCCTGCGTGGATGCCGTACAGGACTACATCTACAAGGAAACCGGAAAAACCATGACAGGACAGGAGAAGCTTTATCTTGCTGTCCATATTAACAGAATAAGAAATTAATATTATTTACCGGAAACAGTTCTCGCAAAAGAGAGCTATTTCCGGTTTATTTATAATGCAAGTACTTCTCATTTTGTGGTAAAATCATTTCATACATCCATCGGTGATAAAAATACTTTTCGCCATAGATTTAAGAACGTGAATAAATAAAAAGGAGAAAACACCATGATTTACTACATCAAGGAAATGGAAGAAGATTTTCTTAATGACTTCATCTACTGGTCTGACAGCCATGGACAGTTTGAGAAGGATGGTAATGATCTGAGTTATGATGAGCTTCCTAAGGATCTGCAAAGCGTGTATTCGGAGCTTTGGGAAGAAAATAAGGATGGATTAGCGTGCCGCCTTGCTCAGTATAAAGGAGAGTATGGTATCGCGCTTGTTGCTGACTACAGCCGTTCATCCCAGACCAAAGATCTCGAAATGGCAAAAAGAGTAGCTAAAACTCTGGAAGAGAAGAAAACTCCGGCGAAAGCCACTGTCATCCTTGCATATGACCTGGGACCGGCTTCAGAAAAGGGCGAACCCTCTACCAACGTAATCCTTTTCCTGCCTTCCAGTGTTTCGAAGAAGACTTTTACTGCCAATGTAAAGACCTTTGGAGAGATGGCTTACAAGGCAGAAAAACAGACACTTTATAAAGAGTACAAGGTTCCTTTTGTATGTGAATTGTACGGAAGGATCGTTGTGAAGGCCAAAAACCCGGAAGAAGCAAAGCAACTGGCGGCCAAGGAGATTTCCGGCATGGCAGAAGACGATGTTTGGAAGAATACAACACTGCTTCGTAATACTCTGAAGGTTGATGAAAGAAGTAAGGTGCTGGAGCAGAAGGGAGACTAATACAATGGATTTAATACCAAGTTTTTCAGTTGATCACACATTGATCATACCGGGTATCTTTGTAAGCAGAGTTGATGTGCTGGGAGATAAAAAAATAACCACCTATGATGTGAGAGTAACAAGACCTAACAGGGAGCCGGCAGTAGATGTGGCTGCAATGCATAGCCTTGAGCATATTATCGCAACATATCTAAGAAACGATCCGGACTGGAAGGATGAAGTTGTTTATTGGGGACCCATGGGTTGTCTCACCGGTTTTTATCTTATCTTGAAGGGAAACCGTGCTCCTAAGGAAATCCATGATCTTCTTCTCAGAGCCTTCAGATCTGTGGCCGATGCAGACAGTGTCCCCGGTTCCAATGAAGAAAACTGCGGAAACTACCTCATGCACAATCTTTGGCTTGCAAAGTGGTATGCCGAAAAGTTTGCAGATTATCTCGAGGAAAACAAAGATAATCAGGCAATTTTTGAGTATCCGAAGACCGAGAGACTGATAACCGATGACGGTCGTCAGTTCTTTGATTCATAATAGAATACTATACAGACTGTATTCGCTCTCAGTAAATGTGTAAAAGTTCAGCCGGTGAACCATGGGAGGGGTGTAGTGACACACTACTCCCTCCATGGTTCACCGGCTGAATTGCTGTGCTCATGTACAATTTACGCTGTCGCTAAAGGTATATTTTTTGCTCACAAACCCTCTTTAATTGTATAATCAAAGAGGGGATTCGTCCCCGGTGGATTTTTTATATTAATCGAAAGGTGGCTGACACTTTGCTCAAGTTTCTGAAAAAACATTTGTGGATCGGTCTTATTGGCTCGCTGTTTATGGTGTGCGAGGTACTGATCGATCTGATACAGCCCAGGATGATGGCTCAAATCGTGGATAACGGTATTCTCAAAGGAGATACAGCTCTGGTTTGGAGCGTTGGCATACGAATGATTTTTATAGTATTTCTGGGAGGCTGCTGCGGTATCCTCTCCGGAGTGTTCGTTAACATTTGCTCACAGCATTTCGGAAATGACCTCAGGAAAGCTTTGTTCGATCGCATCATGAACTTTTCCTTCGAGCAGATCGACGACTTTACAGTGGGAAGTCTCATCACCCGCACAACCTCTGACGTAACCCAGGTGCAGACCATGGTTTCCCAGCTCATCCGCGGCGCTGTACGATGCATGATGTTTTTCTTTGCCCGAAGTTCATTCCTGCTTACTCTCAACGTAGCCTTCAGCCGCGTTTTAATGCTTACCATTCCGATAATATTGATGGAAATCGCCTTTGTAGTGTGGAAGAGCGGTCCTCTGTTTACACATTTGCAGACCCGTCTTGACCGCGTGAACTCAGTCATCGGTGAGAATGTTGCCAGCGAGTGTGTAGTGAAAGCCTTCGTACAGGAACAAAGTGAAATAGAAAAGTTCGATAAGAGTAATCTCGATCTTGTCAACACCCGGTTTGAAGTACAGATCCTGATCAGCTGGATGCGTCCGGTCATGAACATTGTTTTAAATGCAGCCACCGTAGCCATCATCTATATAGGTGGTATGGAGGTTGCGGCGAGCAGAATGGAAATAGGAAGCCTGATGGCGGCCATAACCTATTTAAGTCAGATTCTGAGCGGTATGATGATGATGGCGATGATCTTCCAGACCATCACCCTGGGTCTTGCCTCCGCAAAGCGTCTCAAGGAGGTCCTTGCTTCCGTACCTGTTATTCGGGATGGCAGCGCAGCAGCAATCGAAAAGCGCGGCGGCAGCATTGAGTTTAAAAATGTTTCCTTCAATTACCCCGGTCACCATCATGAGGTATTAAAAGACATCAGTTTCCCCGTGGCTCCGGGTCAGACTCTGGCCATCATCGGCGCCACCGGCAGCGGTAAAAGTACTCTGGTTTCTCTTATAGCGCGTTTTTACGATGTCACAGACGGAAGTGTACTGGTGGACGGAGAGGATGTAAAGAATTTTTCTCTGCATGAATTAAGAGACCGTATCTCCTTTGTACTTCAAAAAAGCGAACTGTTTACAGGCACCATACGAAAGAACATTATGATCGGCAATCCCGAGGCAGACGAAGATGAGATGATCAAAGCTGCCCGGGCAGCTCAGGCCGATGAATTCATTTTACATCAGCCTGATAAATATGATACCACCGTAGCCGAGGCCGGCATGAGTCTTTCAGGCGGGCAGAAACAGCGCATTGCTATTTCCCGTGCACTCTTGAAACCGGCAGAGATACTTATATTGGATGACTCCACCAGCGCCCTGGATCTGGGTACCGAAGCCCGATTATTTAAAGCTCTGGACGAGGGTTATGAGAAATTAACCAAGATCATCATCGCCCAGCGCATTGCAACTGTTATGCGTGCTGATCGTATCGCGGTTATGGACAAGGGTCGAATCGTAGGCATTGGCAGCCATAACGAGCTCATGGAAAACTGTGACGTTTACCGCGAGATCTATGATTCCCAGCTTAGGAAGGGAGGCGCGAAGGCATGAGTCAACAACCGAATGCAAATGCAGGTTCCTTGCAGATTCTTTCGATGAGTTCAGCGCAGAGTGGCTCCGGGAATTGGAAATCCGTCTCAACCACACCTCAGCCTTCCCTTGGACGTCGTGGCATGAGAGGCAACCTTGGAGCCCCTCTGGAGAAGGCCAAGGATCGAAAAGGCACTCTGAAGCGTCTTCTAAATTACTTTAAGAACGAATGGAAGTACGTGATACTACTGTGTATCACCATCATCCTTGGAGTATGCATGGGCGTTATGGCTCCACGCTTTCAGGCCGAAGCCATTGACCACATAGAAAGTTCCGAGCTTGGGTCCCTCAAAAGGATACTCATCCTCATGCTTGCTGCATATGTGATCTACGGACTGAGCACTCTTTTACAGGGTTTTCTAAGCGCGAAGCTTAGCCAGAGAGTTATATTCAGACTGCGGGGAGACTTGTTTAGAAAGATCACAAACCTGCCGATCTCATACATTGACACCCATTCCCATGGCGACATTATGAGCCGCATGACCAATGACGCAGAGAACATCGCTAACATTGTTTCTTCATCTCTCAGCAGCCTGCTTTCGGGTATGCTTATGCTCATCGGCACCATCGCCATGATGCTTTCCTACAGTCCGCTTTTGACGCTGCTCAGCTGTTCTACGGTAATGCTTACAGTGGTGTTTACAACAAACATTACGAAGTACATGCGTAAATATTTCGTCAAAAGGCAGGAATTACTTGGAAAGCTTAACGGAACAGTGGAAGAGATGGTGACCAACACCCGCACTGTAACTGCCTATAACCGTCAGGAGGCAGAGGTTCAGGGATTTTCCGAAACAGCGGACGAACTGACTAAAACCGGAATCATCGCCGAGATCATCGGCGGTTCCATGGGTCCCATCATGAACATGCTTAGCAATGTCTCCTTCGTGGTGGTAGCGGTATTCGGCGCACGATTTGCCCTGAGCGGAGACATTTCCATCGGAGTTATCTCTGCATTTATCATCTATGCAAAGCAGTTCTCCCGCCCCATAAACGAACTCGCTCAGCTCTACGGTCAGATCCAGACGGCCCTTGCAGGTGGTGAACGTATCTTCCAGATACTGGACGAAAAGGAAGAAGATAAGAGCGGAGGAGAGATCGTAAAGCCTATTAAGGGCGTAATAGAGTTTAGAAATGTCAACTTCTCATATGTGCCGGGGAAACCTGTTATCAGGAATTTTTCATTACAGGTATGCTCAGGAAAGAAGATTGCGCTGGTAGGCTCCACCGGCAGCGGTAAGACCACCATCATTAACCTGCTGATGCGCTTTTATCACGTGGATTCCGGTGAGATACTTCTGGACGGAAAGAGCATTTACGATATCTCCACAGATGAGCTGAGAGATGCCATCGGAATCGTTTTGCAGGATACGGTGCTCTTTACAGACACTATTCGCAATAACCTTTGCTATGCATCCAGGGACATCACAGAGGACGAACTGGAAGCAGCTGCCGCTTCCAGTCACTGTGATGATCTGATCGCAAATCTCACAAATGGTTATGATACAGTGTTGGAATCCTCCGGTGCCAATCTCAGTCAGGGACAGAGGCAGTTACTAACTATATGCCGCGCCTTCCTCTCTAAACCCAGCATTCTGATTCTGGACGAGGCTACCTCCTCTGTGGACACCAGAACCGAAATGTGCATTCAGGATGCCATGACGGAACTTATGAATCAGCGCACCAGCCTGATTATCGCCCACCGTCTTTCTACCATCCAGGACGCAGACGAGATCATCGTTATGGATCATGGTGAGATAGTCGAAAGCGGGAATCATGAGGAACTGCTGACTAAAAAGGGAAGGTACTATGACCTGTACATGACACAGTTCGCGGGACAGGAAACATGACCAATAAAATAATATAAGAAGTACCACTCAAACGATCAAAGTCACATGATTCCAACAATAGAAAATCGTTGGAAATAACAAACATATAGACGTTTTTATGTTTTCATCTTTCATATATGGTAACCCCCGGTTACCTACATGTAACCATATGTGTCATTTCATATCAGGTTACATGTTATAAAATTACATATGAGTTAGTCCTATAATTCATCAAAGCAGCTTCTAATCTTATTACCGTTGATAATAGAAGTTATTTAAATGTTGATTTTTTAGCAAATAAAAGCAAGGAAAATATTATGGATAGTATATTTCACAGAACCAGTGTCAGAAAATTCAAAAGCAAAGAAGTTAAAAAGGATAAAATCCTTCAGGTTTTGAGAGCAGGAATGCAGGCACCAAGTGCAGGCAATCAACAGCCATGGGAATTCTATGTAGTCACAAATAAAAAGACAATAGAAGAACTTTCAAAAGCCAGTCCGTATGCCGGTTGCTCTGCAAATGCTCCTGTTGTTATCGTATCGGTATACAGAAAAGATGGTCTTATGTTTCCAGAATATGCTGAGATCGATATGTCTATAGCACAGGAAAACATCTGGCTTGAAGCTGATAATCTCGGTCTCGGAGGAGTATGGCTTGGAATAGCTCCGCTAAAAGAAAGGATGAATGCGGTCAGCAAGATTCTAAATCTACCGAAAATTCTTATTCCATTTTCATTATTCCCCATGGGATACCCTGCAGAAACTCACGAGCAGCAAAACAGATTTGAAGAAACCCGTATTCATTTTATCGATTGATAGTGGATAAAGAATTATAAGGAATCTCAGATACACTATAACGGTCTGTAAATAGCATTTCAGCCGATTGTATATGGGGACGGGGGAGAGACACTAGCCTCGTCTCCATATACAATCGGCTGAAATATTACGTCTGTAAAAAATATGTCTTCAGATTATGTCTGGTTTCTGTCAGAAGAATACAATTCTTTTGCAAGGTCAATATATTTTTGGATAGCAGGACTGATTTCCTTTGGTGTCATCACACCATATTCCCGTATCCATCCCTCTTTAAGTGGTACAATTTTTAGTTCAATAATAGAATTAATAAAAGGATTAGCAGTGAGCAGCAAATTTTTAGTGTCGATACAGCTATATGCAATACCAACCTGATTATCTACATCCTTTCTTATCTGAAGCCGGTTTTCTTTTCCAAGAAACGCTTCATTTATGATATTCATGTAGTTTTTATCAATCATCATAGGATAGACATACAGATTGTAATTCGTTAATTCCGAAACACTGATCATATCTTTTTTCGCAAGAGGGTGTGTCGGACTCATGGCAACTACATATGGAGAATCCATGAGCCTATGATAACTTGTATTTGTCTCAGGTCGATTATCCATATAAAAAGTTTCTGCCACATCCTGAACGTTATTTTCAACTCTCCATTCACCGCTATGATTGGGATGAACCACCCGTTTCAATTCTATTTCAGGATATTTTTGTTGAAAGGCTTCATTAACCCGATCAAGCAAAGCCTGATGTTCCACATTACCGATACGAATGCTCTGTTTGTTTCCCAATCGCCGCACTTCCTTAAAGAGTGTGGCTTTTTCTTTTAGTAATTTCTGAGCACCATCATAAAAGGCCTTTCCTGCAGGCGTAAGCTTGACTCCTGTTTTGGACCTGATGAAAAGCTGTGTTTCAACTTCCTCTTCAAGATTATGTATTTGTTTAAACATGGCCTGTTTTGATATATAGCTTTCTTCCTCAGCCTTGGAAAAGCTGCCTTTGTCTGCAACCAAAACGAATATTTTTAACTGCTCGTCATTCATACATGGTAACCTCCGGTTACCTATATGTTAGCATAAATGATGATAAACTTCAGGATCTTTACACTACAGCTGCAAGTCTTGAAACTCATGATGAGGAGCATATGACTGATTTTGTTAACTATGTACAGGAACAAGGCTATTATTACGCAGTTTGCTACCCTGAGATAAATGCTGTCTACAGTGACGCATTTGCAACACTTGCATATCATGAAGACATGTAAGAAAATGGCTTAATGAAAATATTTATTTTGAATTATCCCACGCACAGCCCTGGTCAAAGCCGATCCTTAAGGCAGCCGTGGAAATATTGGGAGCTGATCACATTATCTACGGTTCCTCTTATCCGGTCAAACAAAGCTGGATGCTTGGAGGACCTGAATACATAAGGAATAGTGGACTGGCAGAAGAAGATATTGATTTGATACTTCGAAAAAATGCAGTAAATATTTACAAAATGCAATAAAATGACTTACATAAATCAAAATTAAGTATTATAATCTCACACACAGCGAGTAGCTAAACAGCGTAAATCCGGTTGTTTGCTAACCGCTGTTTTTTTATGCATAAATACTTGTATTTTAAGGAGAACAAATGGAAGAAAACAAAATTTTAGGAACTGAGACTGTGGGAAAGCTCATGAGAAACTATTCTATTCCCTGTATAATATCATTACTGGTTGGAGCACTTTATAACATTGTTGACCAGATTTTTATTGCTAATGCTTCGTATCTTGGTTCCTATGGAAACGCCGCAAATACAGTTGTATTTCCGCTAACTGTCATAGCTTTGGCAATAGCAGTAATGATAGGCGATGGTGCATGTGCCTTTATGAGCATTTCCCTTGGCAAGGGTGAAATAGCCTCAGCAAAAAAAGCAGTTGGAAATGCAGTTGTATCCGTGCTTGTTTCGAGCCTTATCCTGACAATTCTGTATCTTATTTTCAGAAGTCCAATAGTTACCATGTTCGGAGGAAGAGTTAATTTCGAAACATATGACTATTCAATGGAATACTTCTTCTATATCACCCTTGGCATTCCATTCTATATGTTTGGTCAGGCCATGAACCCAGTGATAAGAGCTGATGGAAATCCAAAATTCGCTATGATTTCCACTCTTGCAGGTGCTTTTGCAAATATTATCCTTGATCCCATATTCATATTTGTATTCAAATGGGGAATGATGGGAGCAGCTGTAGCAACTGTAGCCGGACAACTCCTTTCAACTGTACTGGCTATCTGGTATCTTCTTAACATGAAGCTTGTAAAGCCTGAAAGAAGCGATTTCAGGATAAAATCAAACATTCTTTCCAGAATCCTGCAGCTTGGTATGACAAGCTTTTTATCACAGATATCACTTGTGGCGGCCATGGCAGCTATTAACAATATGATAAGAAAATACGGCGCCATGGACACAATATTCGGACAGGAGCAATATGCTCAGATTCCCATGGCGGTTGTAGGAATAGTTATGAAATTCTTCCAGATCGTTATCTCTATCGTTGTAGGTATGTCAGCAGGATGTATCCCAATTGTTGGTTTCAATATGGGGGCGGGATATAAAAGCAGAGTGAAAGAACTATTTACAAAGCTTATTATATACGAAAGTCTAGTAGGACTTGCAGGACTGATAATCGTTGAATTTTTCCCAAAACAGCTTATCGCAATATTTGGTGCGGCAAACGAGAGTACCTATTACACAGACTTTGCAATAAAAGCTTTCAGAATATATCTTTGTATGATCATTTTTGCCTGTGTAAACAAAGCATGCTTTATTTTCCTTCAGGCCATGGGAAAAGCGCTTGAATCCACAGCTCTTTCCATGATAAGAGAGATAGTTTTCGGAGTAGGCTTTGCACTTTTACTGCCGGTATTCTTTGGTCTTGACGGGGTTCTGTATTCCATGCCTTTATCCGATTTTCTGACATTTATGATTACAGCTTTGCTCATTTATCAGACAAACAGGTATCTTTCAGGAACTTTTTCAAAAGAGAAAAAGTTAAAAATAAGTATTCAATAATTTATATGGTAACTCAAGGTTACCAGTATGTCATAAATGCTGTCATTCCATAAGACAGCTATATGATTTAGAGTCATATTAAATGAAATATCCAGGAACTGATCAGTCAAAACTAATATTAAGAAAACAAGGTAATCATCATGAATAAAACAAACAAGTTCATAGCAGGTATTCTTGCAGCAACCATGATCACAGGATGTGCTGCACAGACACAAACCCCGGAAACACAGGTACAGAATGAAACAACAGAGACTGCTTCCACAGAAAACACTGAGACCACAGCTTCCGTACAAGATTCCGACAGGGCTTCGAAAGTAACATTTACCCCTGGCACCTATGATGTGACAGCAAGTGGAAGAAACGGTGATGTAGTTCTTCATGTCTCATTCGACGAAAACCATATTACCGATATCACAACAGAAAATTCCGAAACCGTAGGTCTGGGAACAGATGCCATCGATTTCCTTATTGCCACAACTCTTGATACACAAAACATCCCCGCAGACGGAGTAAGCGGAGCTACCATTAGCTCCGGGGCTTATCTTGAAGCACTAAAAGAAGCAGTAGAAATGGCCGGTGGAAATCCAGCCGAACTCACGGCAACAGATACTGCCGTAAAAGAAAAGCAGGAGTACATTACTGAGGCTGATATCATCGTAGTCGGAGCAGGTGCAGCAGGAATGACTGCGGCTGTAACCGCAAGCAATATGGGAGCAAAGGTTATAGTTCTCGAGAAAAATAGCATAGCAGGAGGAAATACTCCGGCTGCCGCAAACGGTATCAATGCCGCAGACTCAAAAATACAGCTTGCTGATGAAGCATACAAAGCTGCAAATGCAAGCGTCGAAGGCTTGGAAAATCTTCAGCTTCAGAACGAAGATGCCAGAAAAAATCTGGTTAAAGTATTTGCCGAAAACTCAGGTGAGGTTATTGACTGGATGAATGATGAACTAGGTGTTGAATTCGAAGTTGATATCCAGGAAGACGATCGTAATCCTGTACAGAATTACTATATGCTTAGTGCCGTATCCGAAGCCACGACCGGCGCAACCATGACAAACGCAGTGAAGAACGCTCTTGAAAAGACAGATGCAGAATTTTATCTGAGCATGGAGGCCTATGAACTTATCACTAATGATGATGGAAAGGTAACAGGTGTAATGGCAAGAAATTCTGAGGGTGAAGAAATTGAATTCACAGGAAAGGCAGTACTTCTTGCAACTGGTGGTTTCGGAAAGAACAGTGATCTATTGGCTCAGGTTTCTCCAAGACTTGCCAATGCAACCACCGATGAGATTGCCCCTACAACCGGTGACGGACTTATCATGGCACAGGCTATAGGAGCTAAGGCCGTTAACCTTGATCAAATACAGACATTCCCTGTGGTAATCGAAGGCTATGGAATGGTAACTCCAAACAAGCTCCCCGGCGGTTTCGGTGTCGACGCTGTAATTGTAAATGATTCAGCAGAGCGTTTTACAGCAGAGGGCTTCGAGATAGTAGATGCTATCCTTGCACAGCCTGAAGGTAATGCATACATGATATTTGATGAAAACGCATTAAATGACGAACTTAAGCAACTTATATCATCAGGCTTTGTACAGGAAGCTTCCGATGCTAAGGAACTTGGAGAAAAATTAGGTCTTGACGGTGATACTCTTCAGAAAACCGTCGATGCTTACAATGAAGATGTTTTAGACGGAACTGACGATCAATTTGGCAAAAAAGATGCAGCAACACTTGAGGGAAATCTTTATGGATTCAAGTATGGCGTGGGAGCTCATTACTTTATGGGTGGTGTCCTTATAAATGAGAATACTCAGGTGTTAGATGAGGATGAAAATCCTATTGAAGGTCTATATGCTGCCGGAGAGGTTACCGGAGGTTTCCACGGAACTCAGAGAATTGATGGTTCCGGAATAGGTGATTCATTTACCTTCGGAAGAATTGCAGGCAGAACCATGGCTGAAGCGGTGAAAGAGAACTAATCTGAGCATTAGCCCTGAAAGACAATATCAAAAACTCTTATTAGCGCACATTCCGGATGTGCTTTGTGCAATCCGAATGAATAAAGAGGCTCTTGTAGTATGAAAATCAATGTATTCTGAAAGGAGCATTATGAAATCAAAGAGTTTATTAGCACTTAGTATGACCGCCTGTGTCATAGCAACAGGATGTAATTCAACATCTGTCCCTGAATCAACTTCCACAGAAGCAATAACCCGGCCTGAGATGGCACTGGAAGATACCAACACCACCGATAATACAGAAAACACTCAGGAAAAGGAATCCGACATCTTAATGACAGACGCTTCACAGTATGTTTCATCCATTGAAAACAGCAACATAGATCCGGCTTTATATCTCGACTACTCAGCCGGTATCGAAGCAGGCGTCTACAAATGGATTCTCAGTGAGGATGAAAATTACTATATCCTTGCAGCCCTCGATGAAAAGGGTGAACCCATCGAAGCAGCACAGAAAGCTATCAATGTAGGCGCTAATAATCAGGAGTCCATCGACCTTGCCGGAGGAGAGAAAAAATCAGACAAATCCGGCGGAGGACATAAGCAGGGCGGAGGTATGCAGGGTGGTATGCCCGGCGGCATGATGGAGATGATGAACCGGGGCACCGTATATCAGGGCGTTTACATTAACTCAAACATCACTAACACTGAGTACCAGACCATGGCCATCTATGTTCCAAAAGACTACATGGAAACAGATTCTGATGGAAATGTTACCGGCATTAATCATGAGGCGAAGATAGGAAACTATACCGCCGACACAGCACCGGTGGTTTACCTCAATGAAATGGGCGGCTGGCGCTCAAGCTCACCCAAGGCAGCCGATACGTCTTTCCTTGACGAGGGAATGATCTATGTTTCCGCCGGCGGACGCAGCAGGGATGCGGTGGATGAGAACGGAAACATTACCGGAAAATCGCCTACACAGATGGTGGACCTTAAGTCCGGTCTCATCGAGCTTAGGGCAAACACCGACGTCATCCCGGGAGATATGACAAAGATCATCTCCACCGGTACTTCAGGCGGCGGACAGATGAGTTCAATACTTGGTGCTTCCGGAAATATGGCGGTTTACTATCCGTACATGTATGAGGCAGGAGTTCTGGGAGTCACAAAGAATGCTGACGGAAACTACTCCAGTGTCTTCGATGACAGCGTTTATGCCGCTCAGCTTTACTGTCCGATTGCAGACCTTGAAAATGCCGATATCGCTTATGCCTGGTGGTGGGTTAACCTTGCAGATAAGGGTGGTGTATATAACGGCTCCATCACTGATTTCGAGAAGCGGCTTCAGGAGCTGGAGGCTTCGGCCTTTGTGGAATACATCAATGGCCTTAACCTCAGGGATTCAGAGGGTAATGCCTTAATCCTGACAGGTCTTCGTGAAGGAAGCTACTATGACGCTATACTTCAGAATATTTCCGATGCTCTTAACGCAGCAGTTGATAACGGAGACATTGATCCTGATGAAGCTTACAAAAACTATTCAGACTGGCTTGTGAAGAATGATGATGAAACATGGCAGGTTACAGATCTCGATGGATTTATGATAGGTACCGGTCTTGTTAATAAACGCAACAAGGCAATTCCGGGATTTGATACCATTGATAAGTCAGCGGAAGGTGATGCCTTCGGTACAGATACAGATCAGGTAGTTCATTTCTCCAAGAGCGTAGCTCAAATCCTTTCAGATAATTATGAGGAGCTTTCTTCTCTTAAGGGTTTTGACAAGGAAGCTGTTGATGATTACATTGATGAGGTTCTGAACAGTGAAAAATCCGCTCTCATAGAGGAGCAGACAAATCTCCTTAATGCAACAGAAATCCTTCTGGCAAACAATGGTCATAATGCCGCTAACTTTGCTCACTACTGGAGAGACCGAAGCGGAACCGCAGACCAGCATACTTCCTTCTCGATAGGCTATAATATCCTCCTGGCAGCACAGCTTAGAGGCGCAACCGTAGATTATCATCTGGTTTGGGATATGGGTCATGGCAACAATGAAGGTACTTCAACAGGAACCATGATTGACTGGATCAAAGAGATCTGCTCGTAATATATAAATCAAATTTCAAATGGCTGATTATTTGACTGCTATGGGAACAGTTCTTTCGAGAACTGTCCCTGTTTTTATGTAACAGTTCAGCCGGGATGCCTTTTTTTCGCAGTGAACAAGGCATTACATTGACCCATATTCCGGTTACCAGCATTTGAGTCATACTGAATGGCAGGTTACATTGACTTAATTTCAGGTAATCTGGATTTGGGTCATACTGAATGGCAGGTTACATTGACTTAATTTCAGGTAATCTGGATTTGGGTCATACTGAATGACAGGTTACATTGACTCAATTTCAGGTAATCTGGATTTGAGTCATCCTGAATGGCTGGTTACATTGACTTACATTCTGAATTCTGAGTTTTAAGGTCAATCCATAGCTCCAATAACTCCGGATGGTGGAGAAAAGAGTCGAACACGGTCTTTACGAACCATTGCCGGCTGAACTGTTACGTTTTTATAAAAAAATTTTGTTTTAGTCGTCAAATCTGTTGGACTTGGTATATGACACGCAGAAGAATGATTGAAGGCAATCTGCGTGTCTATTCCGATCTGTTCTTGCTGAATTTGACACGCAGAAGATCGCTACAAGGCATTCTATCTGAACTGGTGGATATTAATTTCAGTTTCCTTTTGGGCGTTTTACGGGTATTTATATCCAATATATATCTTTTTATGGTTGAATATATATTGTGAAAAGGTTATACTCAATACATGTAAACCACTTCGATTGACATCTGTATTTCAGAATTAAACGGACTATAATCCATATTCAAAAATGTGGTACGTTTTTAAATAATATCCACGGCAATCCTGTAGGTTTCCCATTTTGAATACGAAAGGAGGTATCATGACTATTGAAGAAATGAAGCGGAAAAAAAATGAAAAAGGTTATACCAATGAAATGTTATCAAAGCTGTCCGGTGTACCTTTAGGTACTGTTCAGAAGATTATGAGCGGAGAAACTACCGCACCAAGAAAATTCACCATTGATGCACTGTCAAAGGTTCTTAGTGACGGGTCAGTGAACTATACTAAAACGACACCCTCAGGAAAGAGCGGCGTGGCTGAAACAGCAGTTGCTTATTCTGCAGAAGGTGAAAACAGAAAATACACCATTGATGATTACTATGCCATACCTGATGACCGAAGGGTTGAGCTTATAGATGGCGTTATATATGATATGGGAGCTCCATCACTCACCCATCAGAGGATACTGGGTGATTTGTATATTTTATTCAGAGAGTGTGCTGCAAAACACAATATGCCTTGCGAAGTATATCTTTCTCCCTGTGATGTCAGACTTGATAAAGATAATTACACCATGGTTCAGCCGGATCTTCTGGTTATCTGCGGAAAATATGACGAGAATGGCATCCGATACGAGGGTGCACCTGAACTTGTTATCGAAATATTATCCCCTTCATCCAGAAGTAAAGACATGTTGCTAAAGCTCTACAAATACCATAATGCGGGAGTGAAAGAGTACTGGATCGTAGACCCCAAACATAGATTAGTTTATGTTCATCAATTTTCGGATGAAGATTATGCCCCTAAACAGTATGCATTTGATGCTGAAATTCCTGTAGGAATATCAGGCGGAAAATGTAGCATAGATTTTTCAAAAGTGAGAGCGTGATAGAAATATAATTCAAATATTACGTGATAGAAATATAATTCAAATATTACGTGATAGAAATATAATTTGATTTTTACGTGATAGCAATTTAATTCGAATTTAAACGCGAGAGAAATTTAATTTAATTATTACTGACATTCATGTTTCTGTAATTTATAATTGATTAGAAATAAAGTCAAAATTTGGAGGTTATAATCATATGAAAAAATTAATCTCACTGATGCTTGCATTGGCATTGCCTTTGAGCATCACTGCATGTAATTCCACATCTATACCTGCTTCAACCACGGCTGCAGCCATCGAAGAAACCACAGCAGCTGCCGAAACAGAAGAGGCTTCCAAGGAAGAAACCTCAGAAGCAGCTACAACATTAGCGGAAACAACCAAGACTGAGACAACTAAAGCTGAAGAAACAACTGAGGCTGAAACAACGAAAGCCGAAGAAACAACTACCGCAGCTGAGACAACTGTAGAGGAAACAACCGAAGCTGAATCAGCTGAAGCTAAAATCATCGATTTTTCCGAAAAGAAATCAGAGAAGACCACCACACTTCCCGAATGGGATCCTTCATCAAAGGCTATGCAGTCTCTTGTAGAGTTTGTATCCGCATCCGTAGATGAAAACAGCAAGAGTTATATCCCTGTAAAGGATCGTATCGCAGTATTTGATATGGACGGAACACTTACCTGCGAGACCTTCTTCACCTACTATGATACCTGTATGTTCATAAGCTATTGTCTCGAGGATCATCCTGAGAAGGTTAGTGATGATCTGAAGCAGGCAGCATTGGAACTGAAGCCGGGTTATACAGCAGGAGAGGCACTTGCCAGAAAATTCGCCAAGGCCTATGCCGGCATGACTGTCAAGGAGCTCTATGACTATGCCGTTGAGTTCGGACAGAAAAAAACACCAAGCTTTAACAACATGAGATATCTGGACGGTTTCTATCTGCCTATGGTAGAAGTTGTTAAGTATCTCTATGATAATGACTACACCATTTATGTTGTCAGCGGAACAGAGCGCACAACTACAAGAGCAATCGTTGCAAACTCACCTATAAGTGAGTATGTATCTCCAAGCCATGTCATCGGTACAGAATTTGAGGTTAAGGTTAAGGGCAATGAGGAAATACCTTCCAACATGGATTTCAAGTACAAGAACGGCGATGAACTTGTATTGACGGGCGGCTTCATCCAGAAGAACCTCAATGCCAACAAAACCATCTGGATCGAGAGAGAAATCGGACAGTATCCGGTACTTGCTTTCGGAAACAGCGGAAGTGATACCAGTATGATGAATTACGCTCTGGATGAGAGAAATCCTTATCCGGCACAGGCTTATATGGTTGTTGCTGATGATGACGTAAGAGAGTGGGGAACCCAGAAATGGGACGAGAAGTCAGCAGATTATGAGAAGCAGGGCTATATCCCTATTTCCATGAAGAATGATTTCGTTAATATCTATCCTGAAGGCATCACAAGAGCCGATGTGCAGTATCACGAGCCTGAGGTTAAAGCTGCTGTAACTGAAACCGCAGCTGAGACTACCGCTGAAACTCAGAAGGCAGCATAACATTTTATTCTAAATCTAATTAGTTTAAAGCAGGTGGGCATCCATATAAAACGGATACCCACCTGCTTTTGTTTTCTCTATTTAAGCTGAGTTATAGTACCAGTGGGGACGGTTCTCGCCGGAGAGAACCGTCCCCATTGATCTGTTTTTTAATGGATGCCTGCCGACTTTTACCTAAATACCTCCTGACAGAACTATCCGGTTTAGATATACAATTTTATGCCAAAAGCAAAACAAATCAGCAATGCGACTATGTGAACCTTCCTGTACATATAGAGTATTGCAATGGTCTCACGGAAGAAGGCTCCGGGCCAGAAATACCATTTTGATTCACTTCCTATAACCTGAACCTCCATACCTTCGTGTTTAGCAAGCATTCCGGATCTTAATACATGGAAATCGGAGGTTACAACTGCGATTTTGGCATCAGGTTTTAAAGCTTTGATGATTTTCTTCGAAAACTTCAGGTTTTCTTCGGTGTTTCTCGATTTCTTTTCCGGAAAAACCTCGAAATCCTCAGCACCGTGGCTCAGGAGATACAGTTCCATGGCAGAACCTTCACTTAAAGGCTCATCATCACCTTTTCCTCCTGATGGAACATAATAGGCGGTTTTCTCATTTTCGATTTCCTGCTCCCATACAAAATGTATGGCACGATTGACTCTTTTCTTTATAAGTGGTCGCAGCAGTCCGTTTTTACTGATGGAGCATCCAAGTATGATCACATAATCTTTGTCATAGACCGGTTTTATCCTTAACACAAAGTACCCCATTATCCATATGGCCATCACTGTACATTCCATATATTTGACGAAGGGTCTTATAACCCGGTAAAACGGCAGTATTGCGACAGGAAGTATCTCTGTTCCGAAATATAACAAATATGAATCCAGGATGTACATTGCTGTGACCACATATATCAGAGATGGTATAGGACGAAAACCTTCTTTTGACATAAGCACGCCGTTATTCACACATACATATAATAACAAAAGTAAAAATACTATGGTGAGCGTACTTACCGGAAGATTAAGAACCCTGTCTGCAAGTAAGGTTATCAGAAAAACAGCTGCACTTGTAAGAAGGATATTGATATAGGAGTATGGGTTTGTTTTTAGTGACATAGGTTATATTTTTCCTTGATGAAATCTATACAAACATCATAAGCTTCATGACTGACGATCAGTTACCGTAACCCGGAGCAGAGCATTCTAAAAATCCCTTATGACGTTCTAAACAATTATATCAAACTCTCAATCATCATAAAGACACATATCATTTCTTGTACAATATAAAATAAAGTGCTAAGCTTTTATTAATGATGATTGTGCATATTCACCACAAGCAAAAACCAATCTATCATGCAGAGTATTTTGAAAAGGGG
>JAGAXP010000175.1 GCA_017940955.1 Oribacterium sp. | reverse complement strand
GCAGCAACAACTCTTCCTTTTCCTCCTGACTTGACCAATAGCTGCTGGGACAGAACTGCCTTAAGTGTTGTTGAAAGCTGGAGCCTGATCTGCTGCTGCCTCGCCTCAGGGAATACCCCTACGATACGGTCTATGGAATCCACCGCACTGTTGGTATGCAGGGTAGCAAATACCAGATGTCCGGTTTCGGCAGCCGTAAGTGCAGTTTCAATGGTATCCAGGTCTCGCATCTCACCGATCAGGATTACATCCGGATCTTCACGAAGTATGGCACGGAGTCCATTGGTATAGCTCTCAGTATCTCTTCCGATCTCACGCTGGTTGATAATGCTTTTATCGGATTTGTATACATACTCGATGGGATCCTCAAGAGTAATGATGTGATCGTTTTTTGTGTGGTTGATACAGTCAAGAATGGCTGCAAGGGTGGTGGACTTACCGGAACCTGTCTCACCCGTAACCAGAACTATCCCTTTATTGAGACTCGGGAATTTTGTTACAACAGCAGGAAGTCCAAGGGTATGAAGCTCCGGTATATTACTGGACAATATTCTCAGTACTGCTGAGACGTAACCCTGCTGACGGAACAGGTTGATACGGACACGTTCGTTGGCAATGGTTCCACCGCAGTCAAGCTCCCCAATTTCTTCAATCAGCTCATATTTGTTTCCCGCCATTTCCTTTGCAAGAAACTCACAATCCTCCGGGGTCAGGACATTTTCTGCCAGGTCCACTATCCTGCCGTCAATACGGCACTTTATGCGGAGTCCGGCAATGAGATGTATGTCGGAGGCACCTCGTTTAGCAGCTAGGGCAACGATATCCTGAATATGTATCATAGGTTCTCCTTTTCACTAATTAATTAGTCAAAATCATATCTAAACTACTGATCTGTAAATAACCAGTAATATGATGAGATGCAATGGATAAAAAATGTAGAAAAAATACTTTTTTAGTACTGAAAAAAAGCTGCCTGTTCCCTCTGTTGCTCCCGAACCCAAAGCTTCCGGCTTACTGTCATCGTAGTAAAAGGTGAGAAGCACCGCCGCAAAAATGAATCCGGCTGTTGATGCTGCAGCATTAAACAGAGACTCTGTCGATGCTTCGAATATAATAAACATCAAAAGAAAGCTTTTGATCCAGGCAATTTTCAGGCGGTTCTGATTTACCTTGAACCTGTGACCGGAATTAATGATCTGGTCCTGCAAAGACCGTTGATCCTTTGGAACCGGCTCAAATGCCTCTGCCAAAAACAGTGTTATGGGCACTGCCATGATAGTCCAGTCGCTGAAGCAGTTCACTAAGAAAAGTCCGAGTATCATCAGATTCTTTTTTCCTGAATTAGGAACATGGTAATGTACATATATTGCTCCCAGGCAAACAGCAAGTGCAAATAATATATTTAAGGCCGGCACCCCGAAGGCCAAATAAAACGGGCCCTGTGAAATCACTCCGAATAAAAGGAGCCGAAGCATATACTTTTTTAGATTCTTCGTGTAAAAGTACCCCTCTATAAGGAAATAGATCATTACAGTTCCGGTGAAGGTACCGAGACTTATAAACACATTAAAAAGAATCTCTGCAAATGGCTGTGAAAGTTGAAGCTTTGTCAGAATCTCACTTCTTCCCTCAAGTCCCGGTTTCAGAAACATTTCCGCAAAATGATCCAGCACCATGAAAAGCATAGCCAGCCATCTCAGCTGAGCTTTGTTTAGTTTAAACATATCTTGTCAAACTCCCTGACCAAAATAAAAATCAACATTTGCCGCGCTTTAGTTTAAGCCACAACCGGTCAGGAACAAAGACTCTATCCTCCTGTAAAATACAATGGCGCTATCAAGGTTTCTTTATTCTTCCAGCTCGGATACAGTTCTCAGAACTTCATCCACAGTGGTAATGCCGTCTTCCACCAGCTTGTCAGCATTTTCAAGCATACTGATATAGCCGGTTTCCCTTGCAAGCCGCTGGAACTCCTGCTTGTCTCCTCCGCTGGTGATACAATGTCTCAGTGCATCATTCATGACCAAAACCTCGAAATCACCGATTCGTCCTCTGTAGCCGGAATTGAAGCACATGTCGCAGCCTCTGCCATGATAGAATATACGTCCCGGTCTGTTCTTTAGCTTGGAAAGCTGGAGCTTTTCAGGTGAAACCTGCTCCACTTCCTTACAGTTTGTGCAGATACGGCGGAGAAGTCTCTGGGAAATGATTCCTCTGAGACCTGCTGAGATCAGATACGGCGCAACACCCATATCTTTAAGTCTGTCGATGGCGCTGATGGCATCCTCTGTATGGATGGTGGTGATAACCAGGTGTCCGGTCATAGCCGCACGCATGGCAATCTCCGCTGTCTCACTGTCACGGATTTCTCCTACGCAGATGATATCAGGATCCTGACGGAGGATGGCACGAAGACCCGAAGCGAAGGTCAGCCCGACTTTTTCATTGATCTGAACCTGGATAGCTCCGTTCATGTTATACTCTACCGGGTCCTCAAGGGAAATCATGTTGGTGGACTCGGAAAGAAGCTCACTGATCAGAGTATACATGGTGGAAGACTTACCTGATCCGGTAGGACCCACGATCATGATTACGCCGCTTGTGAGACTAAGGAGCTTTGTGATCTTTGCATCTTCCGCTTCCGGAATACCTATGCCCCGGCGATTAAGCTTTGAGCCGTCACGTCTCAAGATACGGATAACTATATTCTCGCCGTAGATAGAGGGTAATGTTGAAATACGAAGATCGATGTCTTGTCCCTTTATACGCACCCGGGCACGACCGTCCTGCGGGACACGCCTTTCAATGATATCCATGCGGCTCATGATTTTTAGTCTGGATATGACCGGTTCCATCAGGTTGTGGGGTATGGTCAGGATCTTGTGGAGATGTCCGTCAATCCTCATTCGGATCACAAGCTCCTTCTCAGCCGGGCACCAGTGGATATCGGAGGCATTCTCTATATAGGCACGCTCTATTATGGAGTTTACAAGGCGGATAGTAGGAGCGGATTCTTCACTGGTATCGATGGTTACATCCTGAGCAGAGGTTACAACCTCATTGTCACTGATTCCAGCCTCTGCCCTCATCTGAGCCATGGCCTGGGCGGCGCCTTCATTACCATAAAGATTGTTGATGGCATGATCCACAGCATTACCCGCCGCAATCATGGGGATAATGTTCTTTTTGCTTGCTTTTTTGGCATCCTCCACCGCAAGGAAATTGGTAGGATCCGCCATGGCAAGGAAAAGGTTGTCCTTTGAAACAGAAACAGGCACCATGCGGTTCTGCTTGGCAAGATTCTTCGGGATATACTGGGACATTTCCGGAGATATGTCAGTCTTTGAAAGGTCAATATAATCGATACCCAGCTGCAAACGAAGGGCATCAACCATCTGGGATTCAGTTATGAAACCATGTCTCACCAGCGTAGTACCCAGTCTTTCATGTTCCTGCTTCTGGATTGTCAGTGCTTCATTAAGCTGCTGCTCGGTGATGAAATTCATCTCGACCAGCATGTCACCAAGTCTTTTAGTTCTCATATTTTTCCGCCTTTAGTTAAAAAATTGCTTGCGCATTCTTCTACTAATTTACCGACGGGTTTTTGTGATTTAATAAATTTTTCAGGGTATGAAAATGAGAAATTCAGAAAATTTTTTCGGATCTTTCAGCGTGAAAGAAAATCTGCTGTGAATCAACAGTTTTATTTACATGTTAGGAATAAAAAAATACAAAAAAAAAGCCGAACTTTGCGCCCGGCCACCGAAACCTTATTGGTTTCCCTTCATTGGTTTAACTATAAACGATAAATATAATATAGGCAAGCATTTTATCGTAATAAATTGTACTTTTTTAAATACTTTCGTAAAAATTAACAGAATTTTGTAAGAATTTACAATTATAAACTTTGAGGGAGCTTTCCACCGAACCAAATCACGATAGAACGCTCCCTCAATACGAAATCTTTTTTTCGATTCTTTTCTGAATTTTATCCAAGTGCCTCATCCATCAGGAATAACAGATCGAGAACACTGTCAAATCTGCTCTTCTTGTCACCTTCAACATGAAGAACCACGCCCTGCCAGCTGGAATGCTGACGCATCTCTGTCAGTAAAAGGAAGGTGGCTGCCTTTCCTCTTTCCTGAGAAATGTCTCTGGGTTTAGTCTCTGCAGCTATGTGAGTAAGCTTCTTCTTCTCAACTACCCCACCCTCATTGGTGAGTTCGCTTCTATGCATGGTGAAGCTGCGTGTTTTTGAAGAGGCTTCCGGAAATCCCCAGTCATCATAAATAGTATCAAGTTCATTCAGCATACTCATGCAGGAATCAAACTCGATTCTTCTGTCGTCATACTGATTAATGATAACTCCGCTGAAATCATGATCACGGGTTTTTTCAACAAGGATTCCAATAAGATTAATACCGTTAAGTTTTTCCATATATTCTCCGTTCTTCCAAGCAAGTCTCCTATATCATAGTCTCTTGACGCATCACACACGGATACGTCCCTGCTTTAAATATACAGGAAAATGTCGCAAATATATAGCTTAATAATCTTTATTCGTTAAAATCCTCAGTGAAATTATCATCGTCCATTGCGCCGTTCAGCATCTTGATAAGTTCAAGAGTGGATCTGAAATACTTAGTCTTTGACTTCTGTGCCCAGGTAACCTTGCCCTGCCATGTTGCATTCTCACGACACTTAATGTTAACAATAAATGTTTCGTTATTCATCTATTTCCCCTTTCAACTTCTGTATTACAATCAAATCCTGACCCCTATTTCAGGATATAATCAACACATATCAAATAATCAATATGCATACAGAAGTTCCCATCACCTAGGTAAGACTATAACGCTTAAGTTGTTAAAAAAAAGATTAAAACGCTTTCAATATTTGTTTAGGTGACAATTTTAGTTGATTTTTACATCATTTAAAATCCAGTCTTTTGCCTTTTGACGGATTCCTGGTAGAAATCAGGGCTCCATGTAACATATGTACATCATTTAATATTCAGTCTCTTGCCTTTTGATGGATTCTTTGTGGAAATCAGCGCTCCATGTACTACAAATCTTTCATTTCCGCCGGATCTTCCGGAACAGGTGGATAATGTTACCATACCGGGTCTCTCATTAAATTGAATGTCTCCTGTGTACTCAGTGAAATTGGAATTCTTTAATGCGCGGTCGATATATGCGTCATAGTCCTCTTCCGACAATATGTCATCATAGGTTTTTGAGGAGCCTACTGTCTGATAGTACGAAAAAATTTCGTATTTTCTGACCTGTCCATCGGTGTAAATATAAAAATAAGGGTTTGAAGCTGCGAGTTCAGGCTCTTGGTTAAACTTCTTCAGGGTTCCGAACATTGAACCGTTTTTCATATTGTGGCCAAAGATGAAAGTATTGTAGCCTTTGAAGTTTCGTTCACTCAGATAATCATAGAAGATGCATCCGGCAAAGTTATACTTTCCTTCAAATGTTTTGTGCAGGTAGTCTTCATTATCCTTGGAGTAAACAACCGGATAAGTCATATCCAGCGCAGGAACATACAGAACACAGGCCATACTGTCATTGATGGATTTCAATTCCTGAAAATCAATGGAAAGCGTCGGAAAATAATCGGTTCTTTCGTCGTAAACATCGGCCGGTTCCCCCGTGTCTTCCATTATCTTAATGTAATTATCATTGATATCCGCATACTC